>CAZBZD010000126.1:0-5648 GCA_964496295.1 uncultured Rhodanobacteraceae bacterium
TTCGCGGGAGGCCGGAAAAAACGGGTAGGGCGGGCACTGCCCGCCACGCCATGCCGGTCCCTGCGCAGGCAACGCCCGCTCAGCGAATCGCCAGCGCCAGCAACATGCCCAGCCACAACGCGAAGCCGACCCAGTTGTTGTTGCGGAAAGCCGCCAGGCACGGCCCGCGCTCGCGGCCGCGGATCAGCCACAGTTGCCAGACGAACAGTCCCATGGCCACGGCAAACCCGGCCCAGTACGGCCAGCCCAGTTGCGCGCGATGCCCGACCAGCGCCATGGTCAGGGCGAAAGTCGCCATCAGCATGCCGATGATCACGCGGTCCAGTTCGCCGAACAGGATCGCGGTGGATTTGGCGCCGACCTTGAGATCGTCCTCGCGGTCGACCATGGCGTATTCGGTGTCGTAGATCGTCGACCACAGCACGTTGCCCAGGAACAGCAGCCAGCCCAGCGGCGGCACGTGGTTGGTCACCGCCGCGAAGGCCATCGGGATCGACCAGCCGAAGGCCGCGCCCAGCACCACCTGCGGCAGATGCGTGTAGCGCTTGGTGAACGGATAGACGGCCGCCAGCGCGGCACCGGCGAACGACAGCTTCACCGTCAGCGGATTGGTCAGCAGCACCAGCCCGAAGGCCACCAGCAGCAGCACGCCGAACACCACCAGCGCTTCCCACGGCTTGACCCGGCCCGAGGCGATCGGACGCCCGGCGGTACGCTGCACTTCGGGATCGAGCTTGCGATCGGCGAAATCGTTGATGGCGCAGCCGGCCGAGCGCATCACGAACACGCCGGCGGTGAAGATCAGCAGCAACTGCCATGGCGGAAAATCCCCGGCCGCCAGCCACAGCGCCCACCAGCAGGCCCACAGCAGCAGCAGCGCGCCGATCGGCCGGTCCATGCGCGTGAGCACCAGGTAGTCGTTGGCCTTGGCGCGCACGTGCGGCGGCAGGTGCAGCAGCTTGAGCAGCCAGGCCAGCACCTTTTCGGCACGGGTGGAACTGTCTTCCGGACGCGCCCGCGACACCCGCGCGCCGGCCCGTTCACTGGCCGGGATGTGCGGTGCCGGGATGCGGCCGGAAGCACGGGATGTCTTGCGCGATGCATTCATGTGCACAGTTTAGCGGCCAAGGCACCCCCGATTGAATCGGCCCCGAACGCCCCCGCAGGGAACCTCGAAACGAAGCGTGGGAGCTGTAACTGTGGGAGCGCATCGCATGCGCGATGGCTATGCAGCGTGACCGGAGCGCAAGGCCATTGCGCACACGGTGCGCTCCCACAACTCCCACAACTCCCGTGAATATTTGATGGCCGGGATGTTGCCGGTTATTCGAGGTCCACCGCAGGGCGGGCACTGCCCGCCGTGTCGACTCGGGAAAATCCGGACATGCGGCGGGCAATGCCCGCCCTACCTGCTGTCTTGATCCTTTTGGCAGCCTGACATGGTCGCGCTCGATTTTTTGACACGGATCAACACAAGCCGCCGTTGACCGCCAGCACCTGGCGCGTGACGTAGGCGGCCGCGTCGGTGAACAGGAAGGCCACCAGCGCGGCGACTTCCTCCGGCTTGCCGGCGCGGCCCAGCGGCACGTGCCTGAGGATTTCCTCGACCGGCGCATCCTCGATCATGCCCGTCTCGACCAGGCCGGGAGCGACGCAATTGACGGTGATGCGGCGGCTGGCCAGCTCCACCGCCAGCGCCTTGGTGGCGCCGATCAGGCCGGCCTTGGCGGCGCTGTAGTTGGTCTGGCCGCGGTTGCCGATCTGCCCGGCGGTCGAGGCGATGGTGACGATGCGCCCGCCCTTGCGCAGGCGCACCAGTGGCATGACCAGCGGATGCAGCACGTTGTAGAAACCGCCCAGGCCGGTGTCGACGACGCGGTCCCAGTCCTC
The DNA here is from genome assembly GCA_964496295.1 of uncultured Rhodanobacteraceae bacterium. Classification (GTDB taxonomy): domain Bacteria; phylum Pseudomonadota; class Gammaproteobacteria; order Xanthomonadales; family Rhodanobacteraceae; genus Oleiagrimonas. Next base: position 1,891 of record CAZBZD010000126.1, read on the forward strand.
GCCGGTCAGCGCCGGGAAAGCGTTGTCGGCGCTGATGCCGGCATTCAGCACCACGCCCCAGAACGCGCCACGGGCCTCGATGTCGGCCTCCAGCGCCTGGCGCGCGGCTGCGCGGTCGGTGATGTCGAAACCCAGCGTGGATGCCGAACCGCCCTCCGTGCGGATGGCTTCGGCCAGCGCTTCGGCGGCCACGGCGTTGCCGCGGTAATGCAGCACCAGGTCGAAGCCGCCGCCGGCCAGCGCGCGCGCGATGGCGCCGCCGATGCCGCCGCTGGCGCCGGTGACCAGCACGCGTCGATGCGTACTCATGCCGCGTCCTCCTCGATGATGATGATGGTGGCCTCGGCCAGGGTCCGGCCGTCGCCGTCGATGCGGCTGGCGCAGGCGGCCATGCCGCCTTCCTCGCCGAAGGTCGTGGCGACGTGGATGCGCAGGCGCAGGCCTTCGGCAAACCATGCCACGTGGCCGCGGTAGCGACGCGTGCCGAGCAGCATGCCGCGCCGCGGCGCGCGTTGCGTGCGCCGCCCGAGCAGGCCCGAGTGCGCGGCGATGGCCTGCGCCATCAACTCGATGCCGACCCACGCCGGCACGCCGTGTCCGGCCACGAAAAACGGGTGCGCGGCGGTGATGGTGGCGCTCGCCACGATGCCCGCGTCGGTATCTTCGACGATCTCGTCGATCAGCACGGCGCGGCCCGAGTGCGGCAGCAGTTCGGCAGGGTGCGGAAACGTCATCGGCGCGTCCCCGGGGCCCGCGGCGCGTCCGTCGCCCCTTGCAGCGGTTCCAGGTGCAGGGCCAGGTGCGCGGGCGGGATGCGGATGGACAGCGTCGCCTTGGCCAGCGGCGTGCCGCGGCGCTCGATGCGCGCCACCAGATGGCCGTGCTCGTGCAGCTCGCGGATGGCCCGGTCCCCTTCCCGCCCCAGCACCAGCTGCATGCCGTGCAGGCGCGGACGCAACTGTGCGGGGTCGGCCAGCGCCACTTGCAGCATCGCCACCACCAGCTCCGGATGCATCGCCGGCTCCGGCGGCTCGCTGGCGACGGCGCGGCCGTCCCAGGTGATCGTGAAAAGATGCGTGCCGAACAGGCTGGCCCCGGCCAGACGCAGCGTCTCGCCGTCGATGCGCAGGCGGCCGAGGAAGGTTTGCGTCTCGTCCCCGTGCGTGACCGTGACCAGGTGGCTCGCGGTCACCGCCGGCAACGCCGCCGGCGGCAACGGGCAGAACGCGCCGGCCGGCCCGATCTTCACGCAACCGGGCGGCAGCGCGGGCAGGCCGGCACAACCGGCGCAGGCCAGCAGCAGCAACGCGCAGGCCAGGAGACGTGTCTTCATGATTCGCCGTCCGGACGGGTCGGCGGCAAGGATAGCGGCGCCAGCAGGTAGCTGGCGAGGATGCCGATCAGCGTGGCCAGGCCGAAGGCGTGCAATGCCGGGATGCGGCTCAGCGACAGCAGGCCGAACGACAGCAGCGTGGTCGTGGCCGACAGCGTCACCGCCAGCGCCGGCGAGCGTTCGCGCGCGCCGACCTCGCGCAGGAACACGGCATAGTCGCGGCCCAGGCCGAGGATCAGGATCAGCGCCACCACCACGAACACGTTGACCGGCTCGCCGAGCCAGCCCATCGCGCCCAGGGTGATGCCCAGCGCGACCAGCGGCGGCACGATCATGCGCACGCCCCCGCGCCAGCCGTAACGCCACACCAGCAGCGCCGAGATCAGCAGGTAGCCGATCACCACCAGCCAGGTGGCGCGCACGCGGATGCCGGCGAAGGTGTCGGCCATGCGCGCCAGCGGTTGCACGAAGGCGACGCCCTGCAGGCCGTCGGCCGCCGCGGCCAGGGCCCCGTTGTCGAGGTCGCGGGCGCCGAACACGGTGGCCACGAGCGCCACGCCGTGGTCGGTCGGGATGACGAAGCGGCCCAGGTCGGGCACGGCCTCGAGCAGGGCCCCGGCCGCGAGCGGCTGCCGCGGGGCGTCCTGCCAGCCACGCTGGACGTGGCCGGCCAGCCCCGGCGGCAGGCCGATTCCTGCCAGCGCGTCGCGCAGGGCCCGCGGATCGTCCAGCACGTGGTGCCACGCCGCCAGGCTGGCCTGCTGCCGTGCCGGTGCCGGCACGAAGCGCGACAGGCCCAGCGGATCGGCCTCGGGCAGGCGTCGCCCGAGGCGCGCGAACAGGGCGCTCTCGCGCGACAGCGCCTGCGCCAGGTCGGGCGCCTCGGTCAGGTAGAAGCCCGAGGCGGGGAAGCGCGCCAGGGTCTGCCGGATCTGCCGGTCCACCTGCATCAGCCGCGGCGGGAAATGCGACAGCTCGCGCACGTCGTCGCTGGCCTTGAGCTGGAACCAGCCCGGCACCGCCGCCAGCAAGGCCAGCAGCGGCAGCAGCCAGCGCCAGCGCGAGGCGCGCCCGGCACGCGCCATGAAGCGCGCCGGCCAGCGTACCGCCGCGTGCTCGGGCACCGTCGGCGCGCGGGTCAGCGTGATCGGGAAGATCAGCACCACCACCAGCGCCGCCTCCAGCAGGCCGGCCACCGAGAACAGCGCGATCTGGGTCAGCGCCGGAAAGCCGGTCAGGGCCAGGAAGGCGAACGCCAGCACGCCGGTGGCCAGGCCCACGACCAGGCCGGCGCGGATCTTGCGCATCACCGCCGCGGGCGCGCTGGTGCCGAACCAGTATTCGGAGAAGTACAGGAACGCGTAGTCGATGGCGATGCCCAGCAGCGTGGTGCCGAACACCAGGGTCAGGATGTTGATCGAACCGAACACGGCGATCACCGCCGCGCCGCCGGCCGCGACGCTGGCGAACAACTGCAGGAAACCAAGCACGTGCGGCGCCAGCGAGCGGTACACCCAGGCGATCAGCAGCATGATCAGCAGCGTCGAGACGATCGTCAGCCACGTCGTCTCGAACTTGGCCTCGTGGCGCGCGGCGTCGGAGAACAGGGCCGCGCCGGTGGCCCGGAAACGGCACTCGGAACAGGCCTGCGCGACCACGGCATCGGCCGCGGCCACCGCCCTGGCGGCACGCTCGGAATCGCGCGTGCCGAAGGCCTCGCCGGCGGACAGGCGCAGCAGGAACACGCGCCGGCCGTCGCGGCTGGCCGACATCAGCGGGCCGTCGGGCAGGAAGTCGGGATACGGTCGCGGCAGGCTCGCCACGAAGCGGCCGACGTAGCCGCCCGGATCGTGGCCCAGGCTGACCATGCCGGCGGGGCTGGCCAGCGCCACCGCCATGTCGGTGGCCAGGGCCTTGGCGCCTTCGCGTTCGAAACGCGCGCTCTGCGCCGGCGCGAGCAGGGCGAAACCGTGCTTGCGATACAGCGCCAGCGCCGCGTCCACCTTGCTGCCGGTGTCGGCGGCCTGCAGCCCCGCATCCAGCAACGCCTTGCGCGCGGCCATGGCGGCCTTGCGCGTGCGTGCGTCATCCGGCCCCGTGACCAGCGCCAGCAATTGCCGGCTGAACGCCTCGCGGCTGCGCGCGACGGCCTTGTCCAGCGCCTGGCTGTCGTGGCGATCGGGCAGCAGGGTCAGGATGTTGGTCCGGATCGCCCCGGCCGGGTCCACGCGCCACGCGGCGATCGCGCACAGCAGGCCGAGCGTCGCCGCCCACAGCGCCCAGCGGGCCGCGCCACGCCCGCCCATTTACGACCCGTCGGCCGCGTCGAGCGGCGTGAAGCGGATGTCCAGGTGCGCGCCGGACACCTCCTCGATCACCAGGTGCCGCGGGTGGCCGGGCGCGCTTTCGGTCACCTCGATGCGCT
>CAZBZD010000127.1:0-5642 GCA_964496295.1 uncultured Rhodanobacteraceae bacterium
TCGTAGGCCTTGTCGAAATAGTCGGCGATGGCGTGCTTGTAGCGGTTGGTGACGAACACCAGCGTGTCGGCGCCGGCATCGATCGCCTCGTCCACGGCGTACTGGATCAAGGGCCGGTCCAGCACCGGCAGCATTTCCTTGGCCACGGCCTTGGTGGCCGGCAGGAAACGGGTACCGAGCCCGGCCACGGGGAAAACGACCTTGCGCAACGGCTTGCTCATGCAGCTCCTTCGCTCCTGTCTTGTCGAAGAGGGATGACGTTGTCCGAAGAGGAGTCCTTGCTCCAGCAGAACGCCGGCAGCAGCGCGTCGAATTGTTCGCGCAGGGCCGGCTCGTCGAAGGCTTCGACGGCACTGGTGGCCTTTTCCAGGCGCGTGTCGAGCAGCTCCCGGGCCACGCTGCGGGACTTGGCCAGGAAAATCTTGACGTGCGTGGTGGCGCTGTAGTTTTCCTGCGGATGGAACAGTTCCTCGAACAGCTTCTCGCCCGGCCGCAGCCCGGTGTAGATGATCGGCACGTCGGCCCCCGGGCGCTTGCCGGCCAGGCGGACCATCTGTTCGGCGAGGTCGCGGATCTTGATCGGCTCGCCCATGTCCAGGGCGAAGATTTCGCCGCCCTTGCCGATGGCCGATGCCTGCAGGATCAACTGGCAGGCTTCGGGAATGGTCATGAAGTAGCGCGACATTTCCGGGTGCGTCACGGTGACCGGGCCGCCCTGGTCGATCTGTTCGCGGAACAGCGGCACCACCGAGCCGACCGAATCCAGCACGTTGCCGAAACGCACGGTGATGAAGCGGGTGGAGACGCGCTCGGACAGGTTCTGGCAATACATCTCGGCGATGCGCTTGCAGGCCCCCATGACGCTGGTCGGATTGACCGCCTTGTCGGTGGAAATGAAGACGAAGTTCTCGACCCCGTGGCGGGTGGCGACGTCGGCCACGGTCCGGGTCGCCAGCACGTTGTTGCGGAAGGCCTCGCGCAACTGGTCCTGCAGGAGCGGCACGTGCTTGTAGGCGGCGGCATGGAAAACCACCTGCGGGCGGGCATCGGCGAACACGCGCGCGATGGCGGCCGCGTCGCAGCAGTGCGCCAGCACGCCGTGGAACAGCAGGTCCGGGTATGCCTCGCGCAACTCGCGCCCGATGCGGTAGAGGTTGTATTCGCTGACATCCACCACGGTCAGCGAACCGGCCCCGAGGCGCGCCACCTGCCGGCACAGTTCGGAGCCGATCGAGCCGCCCCCGCCCGTCACCAGGACGCGGGTGCCGTTGATGCTTTCGCGAATGGCGGTCCAGTCCAGTTCCACCGCGTCCCGGCCGAGGATGTCCTCGATGGCCACCGCCTTGATCTCGTTGCGCTGGGCGCGCCCGGCAATGACGTCCTCCAGGCGCGGCATGGTGCGGAACGGCAGTTCGGTGCGTTCGCACAGCGACACCACCCGGCGCATGTCGGCGGCGGTCGCCGCCGGGAGTGCGATCAGCAGCATGTCGGCGGCGACGCGCTTGACCAGGCGCGGCAACTGGTCCAGCGACCCCAGCACGGGAATGCCGCGGATGTGGGTGCCGCGCAGGGCCTGGTCGTCGTCGACGAAACCGACCACGCGGTGCTTGCCGGCCCGGTGCAGGTCGCGGATCAGGCCCTCGCCCGCCGGCCCCGCGCCGATGACGATCACGCGGCGTTGCCGGGCCTTGCGGGACGTGCCCGAGCGGCTGTCCTTCCAGTAGCGGTACAGAAGCCGCGGCGCCGACAGCAGCACGACCAGCACCAGCGGGTACAGCACCAGGACCGAGCGCGGGACCCCTTCGAGGCGGTTGTAGGCGAAAAGCGCCGGGTAGATGCCGATCGTGCCGACCAGGGCCACCTTGGCGATGTTCCACAGGTCCGGCAGGCTGGCGAAACGCCACAGGCCCTTGTACAGGCCCATCCAGGCGAAGACCACGCCCTGCACCAGCAGCACGATGGGAAATTCGAACGCGGCAAACCCGAGTTCGGCGGAAGTCGGCAACAGTTCGTAGCGCAGGTACTTGGCCAGTCCCCACGCCACCACCACCATGATCAGGTCGTGCAGTACCACGGCCGCGCGCGGGTGGATGTAGCTGATCAGTTTACGCAACTTTTCTTCCTCCCTTGCGTTGCGGCCGTTCGAGGCAGGCCCGGCGCGCCTGCCACCACACCCCCGTTGCCAGCATGTAAACCGCGAGGCACAACCATGGCGCCAGTTGCGGCCGGACGAATGCCCAGGCAGCGACCGGCGCCGCCAGAAGCAGGTTCCACGCCAGGTACAGGCCGCCTGCCCGTGCATGCGTGCAACCGCACCTGACCAGCCATTGGTACAGGTGCTCCCGATGGGCAGTGTACCAACGTTTGCCGGACCACATGCGCCAGGCCAGCGTCCAGCCCGCGTCGATGACGAACGCGGAACACAATATCAATGCCGGCCATAACGCCAGCCGAACGCGCGAGACGATCAGGACGACCAGGGCGAAGACGAGGAAACCGGCGAAACCGCTGCCCACGTCGCCCATGAAAATCCGCGCCGGCGGCCAGTTGAACAGGAGAAAGCCGGCCGCGGCGGCGGCCATGGCGAAGGCCGCCACCCCCAGCGCCGGCTGCGCGGCGGCCAGCGCCAGCACGCCCAGGCCCGCGCCGACGAATAGTATCTGCAGCCCCAGGATGGCGTCGATGCCGTCCATGAAATTGTGCAGGTTGAGGCTCCACGTTCCCAGCAGCACGTAGGCGGGCCACCACGCCCAGGCCTGGTGGCGGGCATGGATCAGCGCGGCGCTGAACAGGCCCGCGGCGAGCAGCTGCACCACCAGCCGCGGAAGCGCGCCGGTATCGCGGTGGTCGTCCACCCAGCCGACGATGGCGACCGCCAGCCCCGCCACCGCCAGCGCGGCCACCACCGACGGGGCATGACCGCCGGGCCAGTACAGCAATGCCAGCACGGAAGCCGGCAATGCCCCGCCGACCAGCCCGACCCCGCCGCCGCGGGGCGTGGGCATGGTGTGCGAGCGGCGGCGTCCCGGCTCGTCCAGCATGCCGCGGCGACGCGCGTAGGCGATGGCCGCCCGGGTCAGCGCCAGCGCCAGTGCAAAAGCCAGCCCGCACAGCCACCATCCGCTGGCCATGCCCGGCATCATTCGTTGGCCACGCCGTGGATGGGGCGCACGCTGCCCCACAGCTTGCAGCTGGGACACTGCCAGTGATGCGCCTTGGCGCCGAAGCCGCAATGGCTGCAGCGATACATGGCCTGGCCGTCGAGGAGCTTGTGCGTGAGGTCGCGCAGGATCAGGAAATCCTGGCGCACCTCGCCCGAAGTGTGTTCCATGGTGGCGTCGATGAGCGCCATCATGCCGCGCACCGACGGGCGCTGCCGGAGCTGCGAGGTCAGGAAGTCGATGGCGGCGCGCTTGCCGTCGCGCCGGGCATGGATGTCGGCCAGCGCCAGCATCGGCGACACCCCGTGGTAGCGGGTCAGCACGTCGCGCAGGAAGCGTTCGGCGCGGTCCATCTGCTCCGACCGGGCGTAGCTTTCGAGCAGCAGCGGCAGGATCTCGGGCACGTAGGCCACTTCGCAGTTGATGGCGTGCTCGAAGGTGTCCACGGCCTCGGCATGATGTCCGTCCTCGGCCTGCATCTGCCCGGTCAGCATGTAGGCCCGCACGCAGTCCTTCTTGCAGGCAAAGGCCTTGTCCAGATAGGCGAAGGCCTCGCGGCGGGCGCCGTGGTGGCGCGACTGCTCGGCCAGTTCGCAATAGAAATGCGCGATCGGGTGCGCCTGCGATTCGCCGGTCATCGATTCCAGCCGGCGCGCCTGCTCGATGGCTTCGTGCCAGTCGCGCTCGTGCTGGTAGATGGCGATCAGGTGGCGCAGCGCCGACGGCGCGTGGGCGTTCATCGCCACCAGGTCGGTGAACAGGGTCTCGGCACGGTCCAGCAGGCCGGCGCGCATGTAGTCCTCGCCCAGTTCGAGCAGTGCGATGGTCTTCATCTCGTCGCTCAGGTTGGGCCGCGACACCAGGTGCTGGTGGACGCGGATGGCGCGGTCGACCTCGCCGCGGCGACGGAACAGGTTGCCCAGGGCAAGATGCGTCTCGATGGTGTCGCGGTTGTATTCGGCCAGGCGCAGGAACACCTCGATGGCCTTGTCCTGCTCTTCGTTGAGCAGGTAGTTGAGGCCGCGGAAGTAGTCCGACGACAGGGCGTTGACGCGCGCTCCCGACGAACGCGCGCTGACGCGCACGGCCACCAGCCAGCCGCACAGGAAGGCCAGCGGCAACAGCAGGAACAGGAAGTAAAGCGGGTTCATGGACTCTTTTTGCCGGCCCCGGCTGGTCCGTTCCGGCGTTGCCGGCGATGCTTCGCGCCCGTGCCCAGCCAGGCCACGATGCCGCCCGCGAGCCATCCCGCGACCAGCGCGGCCAGGATGGCGGCGCCCTTGGGCACGTGGACCCGGGCAAAACCGAGGTCATAGGCGACCATGGCCGGGTTGAGCGCACCGAAAACGATGCCGGCCAGGACGAACAACAGGACGATGAGGACAACGATGACGAGGCGCATGCGTGGACTTTACCCGATCCGGCCGGACGCCGGAACACGCCAGGTTCGGCGGCGGTTCAAGCGCGGTTGTCGACCCGGTCGCGCAATTCCTTGCCCGGCTTGAAATGCGGCACGTGCTTGCCGGGCAGCGCCACGGCTTCGCCGCTCTTGGGGTTTCGGCCCATGCGCGGCGGCCGGTAATGCAGCGAAAAACTGCCGAAACCGCGTATTTCGATGCGGTTCCCTTGCGCGAGAGAACGGCTCATCTGCTCGAGCACATTCTTGACCGCAACCTCGACGTCACTGAAAGCCAGGTGACTCTGGCGCCTGGCCAGTGCCTCGATAAGCTCGGACTTCGTCATGATCCCCAAATCTCATGCAGTCAAAAGCGAACTGCCAGCGTATGGCCTGAAAACGGCGTTCGCATGTTGCACAGGTCACGCCCACGGGGCATGACGGCGGTGAAGCAGGGGCATCCCGGCCCCGACCGAAGCGGAACCGGGACGAGCCGTTCGTCCCGGTTCCGGCGGCAGTCCCTCTTACTCGGACTTGTCCATCTGCTCCTTCAGCAGCGCGCCCAGCTTGGTGGTGCCGGTATGCGCCGCCTGCAGGTCGGCCATGGCGTCGGCCACGTCGGCCTCGTCCTTGGCGCGGATCGACAGCGACAACTGGCGGCCGCGGCGGTCCATGCCGGTGAACTTGGCTTCGACGCTGTCGCCTGCCTTCAGGTACTGCGTGGCGTCCTCGACGCGCTCCTTGGCGATGTCGTTGGCGCGGATGTAGCCTTCCACGCCCTCGCCCAGCTCGACCACGGCGCCCTTGGCGTCCACTTCCTTGACGGTGCCGGTGACGATGGAGTTGCGCGGATGCGCGGCCATGAACTGGCCGAACGGGTCCTGCTCCATCTGCTTGATGCCCAGCGAGATGCGCTCGCGCTCGGGATCGACGGCCAGCACCACGGCTTCCACTTCCTCGCCCTTCTTGAAGTCGCGGATGAGGTCCTCGCCGCTGCCCTGCCAGGAGATGTCGGACAGGTGCACCAGGCCGTCGATGCCGCCTTCCAGGCCGATGAAGATGCCGAAGTCGGTGATCGACTTGAT
>CAZBZD010000128.1:0-5641 GCA_964496295.1 uncultured Rhodanobacteraceae bacterium
CTTGATCCGGCCTACGGTATGCTTGGCGCCGTTTTCCCCGGACATCCGCGTGAACACTCCCAGGCCCCTCTCGCAAGCTCGTCCGTTGTGGTTCGGCAATGCCCGCCACGAGCTGGTCTGGTTCGGGGTGTTCGCCCTGCTGCTGCTGGGCCTGGGCATGGGCCTGCGCGACCCGTGGCCGTCGGACGAGCCGCGTTTCGCGCTGGTGGCGCAGTGGATGGTGCAGCACGGCCAGTGGCTGTTCCCGCACCGCGGCCACGAGCTCTACTCGGACAAGCCGCCGGTGTTTTTCTGGCTGGAAGCGGCCAGCTACCTGCTCACGCGCAGCTGGCGCGTGGCCTTCCTGCTGCCGTCGCTGCTGTCGGGCCTGCTCACGCTGGGCCTGGTGTACGACCTCGCACGGCGCCTGTGGAGCCATCGCGCCGGATTGCTGGCGGCGCTCGCGCTGCTGGTCACCATCCAGTTCACCTTCCAGTTCCGCAAGGCCCAGATCGACCCTGTCCTGGTCGGCTTCATGACCCTGGCCAACTACGGCCTGCTGCGCCACCTGCTGCTGGGGCCGGCCGGGCGCTGGTTCGCGGCGGGTTGCCTGTGTGCCGGCATCGGCGTGGCTACCAAGGGCGTGGGCGTGCTGTCCCTGCTGATGTTCGTGCCGTTCGCCCTTGCCGCGCGGAAACGCTGGCACCCGCTGCCGGCGCGCGGCACGCACGGCGGGCGCTGGTGGCTGGCCGGGGCGGGCCTGTTCCTGCTGCCGATCCTGGCCTGGCTGGCGCCGATGCTGCTGGCGGCGCGTCTCGACGGCGACCCCGCCCACGCCGCCTACGTCCAGGACATCCTGTTCGGCCAGACCGTGCACCGCTATGCCGCCTTCAGCGGCCACCAGCACCCCGCCTGGTACTTCCTCCAGGTGATCGTGCTCAACTGGCTGCCGCTGTCGCTGCTGCTGCCCTGGGCGCTGCCGGCATGGTGGCGGCGCCTGCGCCGTCGCGACGCGCGCTTCCTGCTGCCGCTGGGCTGGGCGGCGCTGACGGTGCTGTTCTTCTCGCTCAGTTCCGGCAAGCGCGGGGTGTACATCCTGCCCGCGCTGCCCATGGTCGCGCTGGCGCTGGCGCCGCTGCTGCCGGGACTGCTGCGCAAGCGCGGGCCGCGGGTGCTGGTGCTGCTGCTGACGGCGCTGCTGTCGGCCCTGCTGACGGTCGCCTCGGCCTGGGCCGTGTTCGAGCATCCGTCCTGGGCGACGAACCTGCGCGGCCACCTGGATCCGCGCCTGTGGCACATGCTCCTCGCCGTCGGCGTGGCCGGCGTGCTGATCGTGCTCGCCACCCGGCTGCGCCGCGCCGCCCTGGGCTGGCTGCTGTTCGCCGGCGTGCTGTGGTCGCTGTACGGCTTGTGGGGATACCCGCTGCTCAACGGCGACCGCTCGGCGCGGGACGTGATGCACGCCGCGCGCGTGGCCGCCGGGCCGGGCGTCACCATCGGCCTGGTCGCGTGGAAGGAGCAGAACCTGCTGATGGCGCAGGGCCCGGTGACCGAATTCGGCTTTTCGCGCCCGGACGACCGGCAGTGGACGGCCGCCATCGCCTGGCTGCGCGAGGACCCGGCCCGGCGCCGCGTGTTCATCCGCAAGGCGGCCATGGGCCGGTGCGTGCGCCGCGACCGGGCCACCGACCTGGGCCATGCCAACGAGTACGACTGGTGGCTGTTCGGCATCGACGCCGTGGTGCCCGGCTGCACTCCGCAACCGTCGTCCTGACGGGACGGCTCCTTTCGCACCTCGCCGACTCGAACGAACCGATGATCAAGGAATTCAGGCAATTGCTGGCATGCGGCGCGCGCTTCACCACGCCGCGGCACGCGCTGTTGCTGCCGATCCAGTCCGCCGCGTCGGCACGCCACCTGCTGCCGCTGGCGCGCCTGGCCTGCGGCATGGGGATCGAGGTGTGCTACACCCTGTCGCGCCGGACCGGCAGCGGCGAAAGCGCCCCGTCGATACGTGCCGGTTTCGACGCCTGGGCGCGGGAAATCGGCTCGGCGCAGGCCCATCGCCGGCGCTGGACGCTGGTGGTGGTGGCCGACCACGGGCACTTCCGCACCCTGCTGCCCGCCGGCTCGCCGGTCATCCACATCGGCCACGGCAGCCCCTCGAAAACCGGGCCGCGCCACCCGCGGCTGCCGTGGGAATACGGCATGGCGCCGCGCCGCCGCAACGGCGAGCCGGCGTACCGGGAAATGATCGAGGCCAGCGACGAGGTCGCCGCCGAACTGGTCCGCGCGGAGCCGGCGCTGGCCGGCCGCATCCGCGTGCTCGGCCGCCTGCTGGACGACGAGATGCTGGAAGCCGCCGCCGATCGCGCGCGGGTGCTGCAGGCCCTGCAACTGGACCCCGGCAAGCCGGTCCTGATGGTCGCCAGCACCATCCGCTCGCAATCGCTGTTCGGCCGTTACTGGGAGGTCCTGCTGCCGCAACTGCGCCCGCTGGCCGCACGCTTCCAGATCGTGCTGTGCCCGCACCCCAACGAGCACGCCATGTGGAAGGCGCGCCTGGGCGAGGACAGCGGCATGCGCATGACGGAGCCGGGGCAGGCGGCGGAACACGTGCTGGCGGTGGCGCAGGCGCTGGTCGTGGACTTTTCGTCGCTGGGCCACAAGGCCGCGCTGCTGGACGTGCCCATGGTGCTCTCGCACTGCGATCCGCTGCCGGTCTGGCCCGCGGGCGCCACGGCGCGGCTGTACGATATCTGGCCGCAATGGGACGGCAGCGTGCCGCTGGAAACGCGCCTGCACGAAGCCGAGGCCATGCGCGGCAGCCCCGCCGCGGAAGCGGTCAAGGACTGGGTCAACAGTCGTCCCGGGCAGGCCCGCCGCCGCTTCGCCGGCCTGCTGGCGGAGTATTTCCCCGCGGCACGGCACACCGGCGCCTGACGCCGGGCACCGTGCGCGGTTCGGCTAGAATCCCGCCATGCCGACGCCGCGCCGCTACCTGCTGTTTGCCGAACTGGCGTACGCCTTCGAGATCCTGCGCCCGCTGCAGGCCGCCGCGAAGGCGCGCGGTCACGAAGTGGCCTGGTTTCTCAACGGCCCCTCCGGCGAGCACCTGCGGGCCGGCGAAAAGCGGTTGCGCACGGTCGCGGACGTGCGCGCCTTCGACCCGGACGCGGTGTTCGTGCCGGGCAACGAGGTGCCGCTGTCGTTCCCCGGGCTCAAGGTGCAGGTGTTCCATGGCCTGGGCATCGAGAAGAAGGGGCATTTCCGGATCCGCGGCATGTTCGACCTGTTCTGCACCTTCGGCCCGCTGACCACCGCGCCGTTCGAGCAACTGGCCCGGCAACACGGCTGGTTCCGCGTCATCGAGACGGGCTGGCCCAAGCTGGACCCGCTGTTCCGCGACGCCGCCGCCCCGGCGCCCGCGCCCGGCAAGCACATCCTGTACGCACCGACCTTCAGTCCGTCGCTGACTTCCGCGCCGGCGCTGGCCGGCACGATCGCCGAGCTGGCGGCGCGGCGCGACTGGCAATGGACGGTGAAGTTCCATCCCAAGATGGCCGACGAGCTGGCGGCCCCGGTCCGCGCCATCCGCGCCGGCAACCTGCGCATCGCCGCGACGCCGCAACTGCTGCCGTTGTTGCGCGAGGCCGACGTGATGCTGACCGACACCTCCTCGGCCGCGGCCGAGTTCATGCTGCTGGACAAGCCGGTGGTGGCCTTCCGCAACCGCAAACCCGGTCCGCACCTGATCAACGTCGACGATCCGCGGGCGCTGGAACGGCATCTGGAAGCGGCCCTGGAACACCGCGACCCGGCGCGCGAGGCGCGCCGCCGGTATGCCCGCGACATGCACCCGTACCGCGACGGGCGCTCCGGCGAACGGGTCCTGGACGCGGTGGAGACGATGCTTGCCGAAGGGGGCCGCCGCGGCCTCCGGCGCAAGCCGCTGAGCCCGTTGCGGCGCTTCAGGTACTGGCGCGAACTGCCCTGAACGGAACGGCGCCGCGTCAGCCCCGGGCGTGGGCGTCGAGCAGGCTGCGCTTGATCGAGGTGCTCGAGATTTCCGCGGTCCGCGCCAGGTAGCGGACTTCGCAGAACTCCGAGAGGAAATCGAACTTGCCCTTCCAGTCGTCGCCGATGACGAAGATCGAGACATCGTGGGCCTTCACGTCCTCGATCTTCTGGTCCCAGGTCGTTTCCGGAATCACCAGGTCCACGTAGCGGATCGCTTCCAGCACCGCCTTGCGGTTGTCGTAGTCGAGCAGCGAGGACTTGTGCTTGCCGCGGTTGAACTCGTCGGTGGAAAGCCCCACCACCAGCCGGTCGCCGAGCTCCCGGGCGCGCCGCAGCAGGTTGACGTGGCCGACATGCAGCACGTCGAAGGTTCCGTAGGTCAAGACCGTTCGCATCACTCGTTTCTCCCGGCGCGGCACGCCGGCGCTTCCGGCCGCCCGCAACATCCCTTACTGTATGCGATTGTCGCCGCCGACGCGCGGGTTCGCGTTCCCGCGCCTGCCAAGACCATGCCCGAACTTGCCCTGACCCTGGCCGTCATCACCCACGACGAGGCCGCCAACATCGCCCGCTGCCTGGACAGCGTGCCGTTCGCGGCCGACAAGCTGGTGGTCGACAGCGGCAGCAGCGACGCCACCTGCGACATCGCCCGCGCGCACGGCGCCCGCGTGGTCCACCAGGACTGGCTGGGGTTCGGCCCGCAGCGCAACTTCGCCACCACGCAGTGCGCGCACGACTGGATCCTGGTGCTGGATGCCGACGAGTACCTGTCGCCGGAACTGGCCCGGGAGCTGGAGCGGCGCCTGCCGCGGATCATGGCGTCCGGCGCCGCGGTCGGCGTCCTGCGCCGGCGCACCATGTACATGGGCGCGCCGATGCGCTGGTACCGGCCCATGACGGGCGAAAAGAAGGCGCGCCTGTACCACCGCGACCGCGCGCGCTGGATGGACGTGCGGGTGCACGAATCGCTGACCTGGGACGGCCCGCAGGTCCTGCTCGATGCGCCGCTGGAGCACCTGCACAACCCGACCCTGGTGCACAAGGGCCTGAAAGTGCTGCGCTACGCCGAGCTCAAGGCCCGCGACTGGCAAAAGCGCAAGCGCCCGCCGCGGATGTGGGACTGCCCGCTGGTGTTCGTCTCCACCTTCGTCAAGGACTACGTGTTCCGCCTGGCCATGCTCGACGGCTGGCGCGGCTTCGTGGTGGCGCAGACCGCGGCCAGCTACGCCGTGTACAAGCGCATGCGCTACTACGAGATGTGCCGCAACCCCGATTCGGTCAAGATGGGCCGCGAGCAGCTGGTCCGGCACAAGCTCGACCACTGACGCCGGCCGCCGCGTCGCGATGCCGGCCCGGGGTGCGCGGACACGTTAAACTCCCGACTCGTCCCCGACCTGCGCTTCCATGACCACACGCTCCGACCGCACCACCGAATTCCTGCGCACCCTGTGGCCCTGGCTGCCGCTGTGGTTGCTGGTGGCGCTGATCGCGATCTTCTCGCACGGCCCGATGCCGCTGTATTCCACGCGCACCCTGGCCGTGGCCTGGGACATGTGGAACCACGGCCAGTGGCTGGTGCCGCACCTGAACGGCCAGCCCTACAGCGAGAAGGCGCCGCTGCTGTTCTGGATGATCCACGCCG
>CAZBZD010000129.1:0-5520 GCA_964496295.1 uncultured Rhodanobacteraceae bacterium
TGAAGCCAACCCGACCTACTGGGAAGATACCCGGAATATGACGAGCGGAGATGCGTGAGGGTTCGCGAAGCGGGCCGCGCGCAGCGCTGCTGCGCCGCACGGCGGCAACCCATGCCCAAGCGAACGTGCGAACGTGAAATCCCCGGGGAAGGCCCCTTCAAAAAAACAGCCGGCCAAGCCGGCACCCCCACCCCCGCGATCAGCGGAAGCGATAGGTGATGCGACCCTTGGTCAAGTCGTAAGGCGTCATCTCGACGCGCACCTTGTCCCCCGTCAGGATGCGGATGTAGTGCTTGCGCATGCGTCCGGAGATGTGCGCGGTGATCACGTGGCCGTTTTCCAGCTCCACGCGAAACATGGTGTTGGGCAGGGTCTCCTGGACCGTGCCTTCCATTTCGATGACGTCGTCTTTGGCCATGGCCTGCCTGTCTGTTGGGGGTGCGCAATCGTGCCATTCTGCCACGTCGGCGGGCCGTGTTAAAGATTTGTCAGTCGGCCGCGGGGAAATACTGGTCCAGTTTGCGCTGGATTTCCGCCTCCACGGTGGGCTTGAGCGGCGCCAGCAGCAGGCCCAGCCGGGCGCTGACATGCACCTCGTTCCCGTTGACGGCGATGAAACCGTCCACGCCGCTGCGTGCGAAATGCAGGGTGTCGCCCTGCCAGGTGGGGGTGACCCCGAACTTCTGCTCCAGGCTGTCGGCGATGTGGTTGATCACGTCCCGGGCCCCGGCATGGTCCAGGGTGTGCCGGCGCTTGATGTCGATGCGGGTGGCCATGGGGTGGATGATCGCCGGTATCGCCCGGGCTGGCAACGGCGTGGCGACGGGCACGCGGGTCGCGGCGGGTTCTGCTATGTTCCGCGCTGATACTGGTCACGAGAGCAAGTCCATGCGGATCGAGTTCGCCCACGCTACCCATCCCGCGTTGCCCTGGTCGGGCGACCGGTTGCGCCTGGGCAGCGCGCAGGACAACGACGTGCGGCTCGATGGCCAGGGCGTGGCCGGGCACCATGTCGTCCTGGCCAGGGATGCGCGCGGGCTGGTGCTCGAGGTCTGCCGGGGCGCCGGCCGGGTCTACGTCAATGCGCGGCCGGTGCGCGAGAAGGCCCTGTTGCGCTGCGGCGACAGCCTCGGCATCGGCGCCTGCCGCCTGCATCTGGTGGCCGATGCGGTGCCGGATGCGGACGAGGGCACGGATGCGGATGGCGCGGATGCGGCCGTCGTGATGGCGTTGCGTGCCGTGGCGGGCCCGTTGTCCGGCCGGACCCGGTCGCTGGACGGCGTGCTGGCGCTGGACGACAACGGCCCCGTGACGGCGGCGCGAAGGGAAAACGTGCTGGTCCTCGAACCGTGCGGCCGGCGTGTGCGCCTGGATGCGACGGGCCTGGCGGAGGGCCGCCCGGTCAGCGTCAACGGCGTGGAGGTGCGCCGGGCGCTGCTCGGGGACGGCGACCAGGTCGTGATGGGGGCGCATCGCTTCGTGCTCGACATCAGCGCCGATACCCCGGCGCCGCCTCCGCCCGTTGCCGCGCCCGAACCGTCCGGGCCCGAAACCGCGCGCAGGGGCAACGCACATCCCGAGATCTGGTGGCTGATCGCCACGGCGGCCGTGCTTGCGCTGGTGCTGGCCGGCGCCTTGCTCGTCCACTTCTGACGCCGCGGATTGCCGTCGGCGGATGAGGCCCGCCCTCCGTTGCCGAAGTGCATCGTTATGGTTTCATGCCATGAGCACGCGCTTGCCTGTCGCGGGTGACGCCGCATAATGACCGGATCGTGACGCGACGAGGTATGGCCGTGGCCAGAGTGTGGAATTTCAGCGCCGGTCCGGCGGCCCTGCCGGAAGCCGTGTTGCGCCGGGCCCAGGCGGAACTGCTGGACTGGCGCGGCCAGGGCGCCTCGGTGATGGAGCTGTCGCATCGCGGCAAGCCGTTCATGCAGCTGGCCGCCGGGATCGATCGCGACATCCGCGAGCTGGCCGCCATTCCCGACGACTACGCCGTCCTGTTCCTGCAGGGCGGCGCCACCCAGCATTTCGCGCAGATTCCGATGAACCTGGCGATGCCGGGCGACAGCGCCGATTATCTGGTCAGCGGTCACTGGGGCGAAAAGGCCGCCAGCGAGGCCGCGCCGTATGTCGACGTGCGCGTGGCGGCTTCCAGTGCGGCCGACGGTTACCGCAAGTTGCCCGCGACGACGGACCTCGACCCGCGCGCGGCCTACCTGCACTACACGCCGAACGAGACCATCCATGCCGTGGAATTTGCCGACGTGCCGGAGGCTCCTGCCGGCGTGCCGCTGGTGGCGGACATGTCCTCGGACATCTTTTCGCGGCCGCTGGACGTGTCGCGCTACGGGCTGATCTACGCCGGCGCGCAAAAGAACCTCGGGCCGTCCGGCGTGGTGCTGATGATCATCCGCCGCGACCTGCTGGAACGCGCCACCCGGCCGATGGCGAACATCTTCCGTTACGCCAGCCAGGCCGGACGCGATTCGATGCTCAACACGCCCAACACCTGGGGCTGGTACCTGGCCGGGCTCACGGTCGAATGGCTGCTGGAGCAGGGCGGCCTGGCCACCATCGGCGAGCGCAACCGGGCCAAGGCCGAGCGGCTTTACCGGGCCATCGACGGTTCCGGCGGCTATTACCGCAACGACGTGGACGTGGCCGCGCGCTCGCGCATGAACGTGCGCTTCCATTTGCATGACGCAGACCTGGATGCGCTGTTCCTGCGGGAATCCGAGGCGGCCGGCATGATCGGCCTCAAGGGCCATCGCGTGCTCGGCGGCATGCGCGCCTCGCTGTACAACGCGGTACCACCCGAAGCCGTCGAGGCACTGGTGGCTTTCATGCGCGATTTCGCGCAACGACATGGTTGAGTGGCATGGCTGATGTGAAGAAAACCGGCAAGAAGTTCACCCTGGCCGAGGCGCGCGAGCGCATCGACGCAATCGATCGCGACATCCAGGGGCTGATCGGCGAGCGCGCGCGCTGGGCGCAGCAGGTCGGCAAGGCCAAGGGCAAGCTGGCCGCGGCGGTGGACTATTACCGTCCCGAACGCGAGGCGCAGGTGTTGCGGCGCGTGGTCGACCGCAACGACGGCCCGCTCTCGGACACCGAGATGGTGCGCCTGTTCCGCGAAATCATGTCGGCTTGCCTGGCCCAGCAGGAGCCGCTCAAGATCGGCTACCTCGGCCCGCAGGGCACCTTCAGCGAGCAGGCTGCGCGCAAGCATTTCGGACACTCGTCGCACGGGCTGCCGTTGTCCAGCATCGAGGAAGTGTTCCAGGAAGTGGAGGCCGGCAATGCCGATTTCGGCGTGGTGCCGGTGGAGAATTCGGGGCAGGGCACGATCCAGTCCACGCTCGACATGTTCGTCACCTCCGACCTCAAGATCTGTGGCGAGGTGGAATTGCGCGTGCACCAGTTCCTGCTTTCGCGTACCGGCAATCTGCAAGACATCGAGCGCGTGTACTCGCACCCGCAGTCGCTGGCGCAGTGTCGGGCCTGGTTGCGCCAGCATCTGCCGCGGGTCGAGCTGGTGCCGGTGTCCAGCAATGCCGAGGCCGCGCGGCGCGCGCGCAATGCCGACGATGCCGCCGCCATCGCCGGCGAGTCGGCGGGCGTGGTCTATCACCTCAAGCAGATCGCCGGTCCCGTCGAGGACCGCTCCGACAACACCACGCGCTTCCTGGTGCTGGGGCGCGAACTGTTTCCGCCCTCGGGCAACGACCGCACTTCGGTGCTGGTGTACGTCAAGGACCAGCCGGGCGCGCTGGCCCACGTGCTGGCGCCGCTGGCCGAGCACCAGCTCAGCATGAACCGCATCGAGTCGCGCCCGGCGCACGAGGGCAAGTGGCAGTACACGTTCTTCATCGACATGGCCGGCCACGTCGACGACGTGTCGGTGCGCAAGGCGCTGGACGAGATGAAACCGTTCGCGGCGCGCATCAAGGTGCTCGGCTCCTACCCGGTGGCGGTGCCATGAGTTTCGATGCCGGGCGTCTCGCCAACGCCGCGGTGCGCACGTTGCGCGCCTACGATCCGGGTCACGATCTGCCGGCGTTGCGCAAGCGTTTCGGCGCCGAACTGGCCGAGCTGGGGTCGAATGAAAATCCGCTGGGTCCGAGCCCGGACGCGCTGGCGGCGGCACGCGCGGCGCTGGCCGACGTGCACCGTTATCCCGATCCGCGCGGCGGCATCCTGAGCGCGGCGCTGGCGGAACATCACGGCGTGGTGCCCGAGCGCATCGTGCTCGGCAACGGTTCGCACGAACTGCTGATCCTGTTGGCGCAGTGCTTCGCCGGGCCGCGGCAGGCGGTGATGTATGCCGAATACAGCTTCGCCGTGTTCACGCTGGCCGCCGCCGGCGCGGGCGCGCCGGCCATCCGCGTGCCGGCATTGCCGCGCGACCACGCCACGGCGCCGTTGGGACATGACCTGGAAGCCATGGCGGATGCATGGTGCGACGAGGTGCGCCTGGTCTATCTCGCCAATCCCAACAACCCGACCGGCACCTGGTTCGAGCATGATGCGCTGGAAGCGTTCCTCGGGCGCATTCCCGAAGACACGCTGGTGGTCGTGGACGAAGCCTACGGCGAATACGCCGAAGCCGCCGGACTGGCTTCGGCGCGCGGCTTGCTGGATCGCCATCCCAACCTCGTGGTCACGCGCACCTTCTCCAAGGCCTACGCCCTGGCCGGCATGCGCACCGGCTACCTGCTGGCGCATGCCAGCGTGGCCGCGGTGCTGGAGCGCCTGCGCGAATCGTTCAACGTCAACCACGTGGCCCTGGCGGCGACCACTGCCGCGCTGGGGGATGCCGATCACCTTGCACGCGGGATCCGTTTCAACCACGACGAGCGAACCTGGCTGGCGCGCGAACTGCATGCACGCGGGTACGCCACCTTGCCGTCGCAAACCAACTTCCTGTTGCTGGATGCCGAAAGCGATGCCGCGCCGCTGGAACGCCACCTGTTCGAACGCGGCGTCATCGTGCGGCCCATGGGCGGCTACGGCCTGCCGCACACCCTGCGCGTCAGCGTCGGCAGCCGCGCCGAGAACCAGTGTCTGCTGGATGCCTTGCCATGAGCACGGACTGGACCAGCCGGGCCGCTGACGGCCTGCATGGCGAAGTGGCGGTACCCGGCGACAAGTCGGTCTCGCACCGCGCCCTGATGCTGGCGGCGCTGGCCGAGGGCACGTCGCACATCCGCGGCTTCCTGGAAGGCGAAGATACGCGTGCCACGGCACGCGTGCTGCAGCAATTGGGTGCCATCATCGAAACGCCGGCTGCGCACGAACGCGTGGTCCATGGCGTGGGACTGCATGGCCTGCATGCACCCGATGACGTGCTCGACTGCGGAAATTCGGGCACCGGCATGCGCCTGCTGGCCGGCCTGCTGGCCGGGCAGGCGTTCGACAGCGTGCTGGCCGGTGACGCTTCGTTGTCGCGCCGCCCCATGCGTCGCGTGACCGATCCGCTGGCGGCCATGGGTGCGCGCATCGATACCGCCGAAGGCG
>CAZBZD010000130.1:0-5395 GCA_964496295.1 uncultured Rhodanobacteraceae bacterium
GACGCAATGCAGCGTCGATATCCGTGGTTATATCACGTCGGCGCATGCGCGACGGCTTGCCCCTGGCAAAACCATCACGCTCCGACTGAAGCCCGTTTTTGCGGGTAGGGCGGGCATTGCCCGCCGAACGGTGCCCATGCCGGCGGGCAGTGCCCGCCCTACCCGTCAGCTCAGGCCTTCAGCGCCGGGTGCACCAGTTCGCCGTTCTCGACGTTGATGCCTTCGCGCAACGGCGCGAACTCGCGCCAGGCGTCGCCGGCGGCCATGCGCTGCACGTACGGCAGGATGGCGGCCGAGATCGCCAGCGTGGAAGTCTGCGGCACCGCGCCCGGCATGTTGGTGACGCAGAAGTGCGTCACGCCGTGCACGTCGTAGGTCGGCTCGTCCCAGCTGGTCGGCCGGGAAGTCTCGAAGCAGCCGCCCTGGTCGATGGCGATGTCGACCACCACGCTGCCCTTCTCCATGGACCCGATCATGGCGTCGGTCAGTACCCGCGGCGCCTTGGCGCTCGGTACCAGCACGGCACCGACGACCAGGTCGGCGCTGGCCACTTCCTCGGCCACCGAAGCCTCGTAGGAGTACAGGCCGGTCACGTTGGGACCGAGCTGGCGCATCTCTTCCATGCGCGAGGGCATCAGGTCGAACACCACCACGTTGGCGCCGGTGGACGCCACCTGGGAGGCGGCCGCGCCACCGGCGACGCCGGCGCCCAGCACCACCACCTTGCCGCGCGGCGCGGCGGCCATGCCGCCCAGCAGCTTGCCCTTGCCGCCGTTCGGACGATGCAGCAGCGTGGTGCCGATCTGGCCGGCCAGGCGGCCGGCGATCACCGACATCGGCGCCAGCAACGGCAGCGCGCCGTTCTCGGCCACCGATTCGAAGGCCACGCCGGTCAGGCCGATCTCGAGCAGGCGCCGGGTCAGCTCCGGCTCGGCGGCCAGGTGCAGGTAGCAGAACAGCGTGTGATGCTTCTCGAGGTGTTCCAGGTCGCCCGCGATCGGCTCCTTGACCTTGACGATCAGCTCGCCCTTTTCGTACAGCGCCGCCGCGTCGGGCATCACCTGCACGCCCAGCGCGCGGTAGTCGTCGTCGGAATAGCCGCTCTTTTCGCCCGCGCCGGCCTGCACGAACACCTCGTGGCCACGACGCACCAGGTCGGCGGCCGCGGCGGGAACCAGGGCGACACGGCCCTCCAGAATCTTGGTCTCGGAAGGAATGCCAATACGCATGGACGTGAATCCTCGCAAATACAGTGATGGGGTACGGCCGTGGCCGTCGGTCGGGGTAGCCGAAAATCCGTGGGCTGGGTCTTGTCCCTTGATTTGATGCCCCGCCTTCCCCATTCTCTGGGCCTGCCCGTGACGGTGCCGCATGCATGGTCGACGCACGCGAGCGAGGTCATCGGGAGGCGCTGGCAACGGCGCCGGCAAGACATTCAAATCAACCGCGGAATTATACATGAGCACTCCCAAGCACAGTCGCCTCCTCATCCTCGGCTCCGGCCCCGCCGGATACAGCGCGGCGGTCTATGCCGCCCGCGCCAACCTCAAGCCGGCCATGATCACCGGCCTGCAGCAGGGCGGCCAGCTGATGACCACCACCGACGTGGACAACTGGCCGGGCGACCAGAACGGCGTGCAGGGTCCCGAGCTCATGCAGCGCATGGCCGAACACGCCGAGCGCTTCGAGACCGAGATGATCTTCGACCACATCCACACCGCCGACCTCGGCCGGCGTCCGTTCCACCTCAAGGGCGACAGCGGCGAGTACACTTGCGATGCGCTGATCATCTCCACCGGCGCCACCGCCAAGTACCTGGGCCTGGCCTCGGAAGAGCACTACAAGGGCAAGGGCGTGTCGGCCTGCGCCACCTGCGACGGCTTCTTTTTCCGCGACCAGGAAGTGGCCGTGGTCGGCGGCGGCAACACCGCCGTGGAAGAAGCCCTGTACCTGGCCAACATCTGCAGGAAGGTCTACCTGGTGCATCGCCGCGACACCCTGCGCGCCGAGAAGATCATGCAGGGCAAGCTGTTCGAGAAGATCAGCGACGGCAAGATCGAGCCGGTCTGGAACCACGTGGTGGACGAAGTGCTGGGCGACGACAGCGGCGTGACCGGCCTGCGCGTCAAGAGCACCAAGGACGACAGCACCCGCGAGCTGGCCGTGACCGGCTTCTTCGTCGCCATCGGGCACACGCCCAACACCAGCATCTTCGACGGCCAGCTGGACATGAAAAACGGCTACATCCGCATCCGGAGCGGCCTGGAAGGCCTGGCCACCATGGCCAGCGTGCCGGGCGTGTTCGCCGCCGGCGACGTCGCCGACCAGGTCTACCGCCAGGCCGTCACCTCGGCCGGCTTCGGCTGCATGGCCGCGCTGGATGCCGAGCGCTGGCTGGACGAGCAGAATCTGGTTGGTTGAGGGATGAGGGGCGAGGGACGAGTAGCGAGGGCGCACCGTTCGACCTTTCTGCAGAACATCGATCAGAGCGCCCTCGCTACCCGCCCCTTGTCCCTCGCCCCTTGAAACGCCCATGCCCATCGCCCGCTTCCACGACTCGCTCGACACCGTCGATGCGACGGCGTGGGACGCGCTGGCGGGCAGCGCCAACCCCTTCGTGTCGCATGCCTTCCTGGCGGGATTGGAACGCCACGGCTGCATCCGCGATGACTGGGGCTGGCATCCGCACCACCTGACCCTGCACGACGGCGATGGCCGGCTGGTGGCGGCCGCGCCGCTCTACCTCAAGGGCAATTCGCACGGCGAATACGTGTTCGACTGGTCCTGGGCCGGCGCCTGGGAACGTGCCGGCGGCCGGTATTACCCGAAGCTGCTGTGCGCCGTGCCCTACTCGCCCGTGACCGGCCCGCGCCTGCTGGCCGGCTCGCCGGAGTGGCGCCGCGCACTGGCCGAGGCCATCGTCGCGGAAACGCTGCGTCTGGGTTTGTCATCCGCTCATGTCGATTTTCCGCAGGCGTTCGTGCTCGAAGCCTTTGACGACATGTGGTTGCCGCGTTTCGACTGGCAGTACCACTGGCACAACCGCGGCTATCGCGATTTCGACGACTTCCTGGCCGCGCTGAAGCACAAGAAACGCAAGAACATCCGCGCCGAGCGCAGGCAGGTGCGCGCTGCCGGCATCGACTGCCGCATGCAGCGCGGCGACAGCCTCGACGAGGCCGAGTGGCGGATCGTGCACGCCCTGTACCTCGACACCTTCGAAACCAAGGGCAACTCGCCCACGCTGACCCTGCCCTTTTTCCGCTGCCTGGCCGGCACGCTGGGCGCGGGCCTGCAGGTGGCGCTGGCCCGCGACGGCCGCGACATCATCGCCATGGCCCTGTTCCTGCAAGGCGGCGACACGCTGTACGGACGCTACTGGGGCGCGCGCCGGTTCGTTCCGTCGCTGCATTTCGAGCTGTGCTACTACCGGGGCATCGAGCACGCCATCGCCCGCGGCCTGGCGCGTTTCGAACCCGGCGCCCAGGGCCGGCACAAGCTGGCGCGCGGCTTCGTGCCGGTGCGCACGCACTCGCGCCACTACCTGGTGCACGAAGGGTTCCGCCGCGCCGTGGCGGACTCGCTGCAGGACGAAGCCGTCGCCATGCGGGAAATCGGCGAGCAGTTGCGTGCGCATTCGCCCTATCATGAGGGTCCGCGACAAAGTTCTGATTGACATGGTCTCCACCGGACTTCCATCTCTCGGGTAGGGCGGGCACTGCCCGCCAGGATGCAGCCCACGCTCGCGTGAACCTTCCATGGCGGGCAGTGCCCGCCCTACCGCCTTTTCTCATGACCCATCTGCCCATCGCCTGGATCCGCCCCGGCTCGCCGCCACGCTTCCCGCCGCCGGCGCAGGCGTTGCGTGAGCCGGACGGCTTGCTGGCACTGGGTGGCGACCTGTCCACGGAACGCCTGCTGGCGGCCTACCGCCAGGGCATCTTTCCCTGGTACGGCCGGGACGAACCGATCCTGTGGTGGTCGCCGGACCCGCGCTGCGTGTTCGACCTCCAGCGCCTGCAACCGGGGCGCACGCTGCGCAAGCTGATGCGCGGCACGGACTGGACGATCACTCTCGACCGGGCGTTCCGCGCTGTCATGCAGGCCTGCGCCGCGCCGCGCGCCGGACAGCGCGGCGGCACCTGGATCACCGACGACATGATCCGGGCCTACGAGGCGCTCCACCATGCCGGACACGCGCACAGCATCGAGGTATGGCAAGGCAGGCGGCTGGTCGGCGGCCTCTACGGCGTGGCCGTGGGCCGCATGTTCTGCGGCGAATCGATGTTCAGCCACGCCAGCGGCGGCTCCAAGGTGGCCCTGGTGTGTCTGGGGCAACTGCTGCGCGATCGGGGATTCCCCTGGCTCGACGCCCAGGTCGGCAACCCGCACCTGTACCGCATGGGTGCCGAAGACATGCCGCGCCGCGACTACCTGGCGCGCCTGGACGCGCTGTCGCGCGAAGCGCCGGCGCCCGGGGCCTTCCGGCTCGACGCGCCCGTCCCCGTGCGCGATTTCCCGCCGTCGCGGGGATAATCCGTCAGGCGCGGTCCGTGCCGTAGCGTCTGGCCACGTAGTCGTCCACGATGCCGACGAATTCCTCGGCGATGTGCTCGCCGCGCAGGGTGACGGTCTTCCGGCCGTCGACGAACACCGGCGCCGCCGGCGCCTCGCCGGTGCCGGGCAGCGAGATGCCGATGTCGGCGTGGCGCGACTCGCCCGGCCCGTTGACCACGCAGCCCATCACCGCCAGCGACAGGTTTTCGGCGCCCGGATAGCGGATGCGCCATTCAGGCATGCGCGTGCGCACGTGATTCTGCACGGTGCGCGCCAGTTCCTGGAAAAACTCGCTGGTGGTGCGCCCGCAACCGGGGCATGCCGTCACCAGCGGCGTGAAGGCGCGCAGGCCCATGGTCTGCAGCAGTTCCTGCGCGACGATGACTTCCTGCGTGCGCGAAGCTCCCGGCTCGGGCGTCAGCGAAATGCGGATGGTGTCACCGATGCCTTCCTGCATCAGCACGGCCAGCGCCGCGGTGGAGGCGACGATGCCCTTGGAACCCATGCCGGCCTCGGTCAGGCCCAGGTGCAGTGCGTAATCGCAACGCGCGGCCAGGTCGCGGTAGACGGCAATCAGGTCCTGCACGCCGGACACCTTGCACGACAGGAGGATGTGGTCGCGGCCCAGGCCCAGCTCCTCGGCGCGCGTGGCCGATTCCAGCGCCGAGCGGATCAGCGCCTCGCGACTGACGCGTGCGGCATCCCACGGTTCGTCGCGCCGGTTGTTTTCGTCCATCAGCGCGGCCAGCATGGACTGGTCCAGCGAGCCCCAGTTGACACCGATGCGCACCGGCTTGTCGTGCTGCAGTGCCTTGTCGATGATGCTGGCGAACTGGGT
>CAZBZD010000131.1:0-5353 GCA_964496295.1 uncultured Rhodanobacteraceae bacterium
GGGTCCAGAAATCCCATTGCATGTCGTTGTCGCGCAGGCCGTTGTCGGCGCGGCGTTTCTGCGAGCGGATGAAATGCTGGAATTTCATCGGGTCGCGCATGAAGAACACGGGCGTGTTGTTGCCGACCATGTCGAAGTTGCCGTCGTCGGTGTAGAAGCGCGTGGAAAACCCGCGCGGGTCGCGCCAGGTGTCCGGGCTGCCGCGTTCGCCGGCGACGGTGGAAAAGCGGGTCAGTGTTTCGCACTTGGCGCCGGGCTGGAACACCCTGGCACGGGTCCAGGCGCTGACATCGCCGGTAACCTCGAAGTGTCCGAACGCGCCGCCGCCCTTGGCGTGCGGCTGGCGCTCGGGGATGCGCTCGCGGTTGAAGGTCGCCATCTGCTCGATCAGGTAATGATCGTGCAGCACGATCGGGCCGTCGGGCCCGACGGTGAGGGAGAGTTCGTCGCTGGCAACCGGGTTGCCGGCATCGTTGGTGGTTGCTGGAATCTTCTTGTCGCTCATGGCTTCCCTCCTCGGTGGCGGGGCAGGTGCCTGGCGGCAATGTCGCGCGGGTGCCGGACGGACCGTCAGGCGTGGCGGGTGCTTGCGGGATCCGTGTTTCGGCGTTTCGGGCAAGCCGGACTTCCATCATAGGCGCCGGCAACTGAACGGGAATTCGATTGCTCCGGTCGCGTCGATGCACGCGGCGTGCCGCGACGCGGGCGCGCACGAAAAAGGCCGCCTCGCGGAGGCGGCCTTTTTGCTGGAGTTTCTGGTGGAGCCGAGGGGGATCGAACCCCTGACCTTCGCATTGCGAACGCGACGCTCTCCCAGCTGAGCTACGGCCCCACGCGAGCGGGGCATGATCGCAGCGCAGGGGGGCTTCGTCAAGTATTTGCGGGGTCCGGCAGCAGGTCCCGCAGGGGTTTTTCGAGCAGGTCCCTGCGCCAGCCGTCGAGCCCGGCGGGCCACTGCCGGGTGTCGACGAAAGCCTCCAGGAGCTTGCGCGGGCACAGCAGGCCCGAAGGCAGGCCGTGCCGCGCGGCCAGTTCGTCGACGGCCTGCTTCATGTGCTGCACGGTGGCCTTGTCGTCGCCGTGCAGGCGTCCGGGGATGGCGGCCGTGGCGGCGATTTCGGCGGCGTCGGGCGGGGTCTGCAGGAGGTCGAGCAGTTCCCGCCGCTGCGGGCCGCGCAGGGCGCGCTGGCCGCGCGTGGCCTGCATCAGCGCATCCATGCCGACGGGCGGATGCCGGGCCAGGTCCAGGGCCCGGGCGTTGTCGATCAGCCAGGTACGCGGCTTGTCGATGGCGCGGGCGGTGCGTTCGCGCCACAGGAGCAGGCGGCGCAGCAGGGCCTGCTGCGCGGGCGGCCAGTCGGCGGCGGCGCGCAATTCGCGCTGGGGCTGGTCGGGCAGGGCGTCGACCCGGGCGCGTTGCTCGAGGCGTTTGCAGTCGGCGTTGAACCAGTCTTCGCGGCCCTGCCGGCGCAGCTTGCCGGCGAGCGCGGCATGCAGGGTTTCCAGGTACACCACGTCGAGGGTGGCGTAGCGTTTCTGCGAGTCGCTCAGCGGGCGCCGGTTCCAGTCCGAACGGGTTTCGCCCTTGTCCAGCTCCACGCCGCAGTATTGCGTGACCAGCGCGCGGTAGCCGGGGCCGAGGTCGCCGTCGACGAAGGCGGCGGCAAGCTGGGTGTCGAACAGGGTGGCGGGGCCGTCGGGCAGCCACGGGGCGAGGGTTTCGAGGTCCTCGCCGGCGCTGTGCATGATGCAGGTGACGGGGCGCCGGCCGAGGTGTCTTTCCAGCACGTCGCCGAGCTCGAAGGCGAGCGGGTCGACCAGCGCGAAACGGCCACGGTGGCCCAGTTGCAGCAACGACAATTGCGAGTAGAACGTGTTGCGGCGGGTGAACTCGGTGTCCATGCCGAGGACGTCGCCGTCGGGGACCTGTTGCAGCCAGTGCTCGAGGTCGTCGCGGTGGTCGATCCAGGCGGCTTCGGGGCATGAACCGGGGGGAGCTGGCGTATGTCGTGTCATGGGCGGCTTTGATAAGGTATCGATGCACGATAGCAGAGTCCTCCCGCGTCCGGCCCTTGTCAGGAACCCCGTCCATGCCCAGCTTTCGATTTGCCCTCCGGCAGCGCACCCTGGGCGGACTCGCGGGCATCATCGTGCTGCTGTTCGCGCTGACCTACCATTTCTTTCCCGACCTGCTGCACGTGTCGCCGCACGCCGAGCCGGAACCGGCGCAAAGGCGGGCGGTCGCGGCTTCCTCCGCGCCGATGGGTTTCGAGAGGCGGCCGCGGGGCAGCCACTCGGAAGTCGATTTCGGGCCGCCGGTGGCGCTTGCGCCGCGCGCGGTGCTGGAGCGGCGCGCGCAGCAGCGCGTGGCCGACGCGCTGGCCGCGGTCGCAGCCAGGGCCGGCAGCTCCGGGACGCCGCCGACCCCGGAAGTGCTGGACATGCTCGGGCGCGCGGACGAGGCCTTCAAGGCCGGCGACCTTGCCGGCAACGGCAACAGCGCGGCGGCACTCTACGCGCAGGCCCTGCGCGCCAAGCCGGACAGCCGGCGTGCCGCCAACGGGCTGGCGCGCGTGCGCGTGCAACTGGTGATGGACACCGAGCGGCATCTTGCCGACGACGAACTGGACGCGGCGGCGAACAACCTGCAGCGGCTGCAGGAGCTTCCGGGCGCGCAGGCGGACGTGGCGCGGTTGCAGAAGGAGCTGGGCGACCTGCGCAAGGTGCGGCCGCTGCTTGCCCGTGCCGCCGAACTGGTGCGCCAGGGCAAGGCGCTGGAGCCACCCGGGGAGAACAGCAATGCGCTGGCGTTGTACAAGCGGGTGCTGGACATCGACGCCGGCAACGCGGTGGCCGAGCAGGGCGTGCGGCACATCCAGCGCCAGGTCCTGGACAAGGCGCTGGGCGCCGTGGCCCGGGACGATTTCGCGGCCGCCGACGCGGCGCTGGCCCGGGCCACGCAGATCCTGCCGGGCTCCAATGCGCTGCAGGACACGCGCGGGCGCATCGAGGGCATCCGCCAGCAGCGCGCGGCCAGCGTGCTGGCGCAGGCACGGACCGCGCTGGACTCGGGCGACATCGACCTGGCCCGGCAGTTGAAGGCGAAGGCGCTGGCCATCAGTCCCGACGTGCAGGGGCTGGATGCGTTCAACCGGCGCATGAGCAACGCCGAGCTCTATGCCGGCCACCAGCCGGGGCAGACGTTCAGTGACCAGTTCCTGGACATCAACGGCCACGGCCCGGCCATGGTGGTCCTGCCGACCGGACGTTTCATGATGGGTTCGCCGGCCGACGCGCCCGATCACCAGGCGAACGAGTCGCCGCGGCACGAGGTGCGCATTGCCAGGGGCTTTGCCATCAGCCGCAGCGAAATCACCGTGGGGCAGTTCCGCGAATTCGTGCAGGCCAGCGGCTACGTGCCCGATTCGGTGAGGCTCGGCGGCTCCAGCGTCTACGACGAGCGCAGCGGCGTGATGCGCAACGACAGCGGCGCCACCTGGGAGGACGACTACGCCGGGCGTCCCGCCGAGAGCACGCTGCCGGTGGTCAACGTGTCGTGGAACGATGCGCATGCCTACGTGCAGTGGCTGTCCAAGCGCACCGGCAGGCACTACCGGCTGCCCAGCGAGGCCCAGTTCGCGTATGCGCTGCGTGCCGGCACCACGACGCGCTACTGGTGGGGCAACGGCATCCCCGACCGTGAGGTGGAAAACCTCACCGGCAGCGGCGACGCCTCGCGCAACGGCCGGCGCTGGACCCATGCGTTCGAGGGCTACCGCGACGGCTACTGGGGACCGGCGCCGATCCAGAGCTTCGCGCCCAATCCGTTCGGGTTGTACGACATGGACGGCAACGTCAGCGAGTGGGTGCGCGATTGCTGGCACGGCAATTTCACCCGCGCGCCGGACGACGGCGGCGCGTGGATCAACCCCGGGTGCGTCAACCGCGTGCTGCGCGGCGGCTCGTGGGGCAGCGCGCCGGAGCAGGTGCGCTCGGCATGGCGCCAGGGCGTCGCGGCCACGACGCGCAGCGGACGGGTGGGTTTCCGCATCGTGCGCGAGCTGTGATCCGTCCTGCGGGTTGCGGTCGAGCGCGCGGGGGCTGCCGGATACAAAAACGGCGCATCGGGAAGATGCGCCGTCCGGGGAAGATCGGAAACGCATGCCGGTCGAATTTCCGTATCCATCCCCTCTCCCAAGGGATACGCCGGCATGCGTCAGTCCATGGGCAGCTACTTTAGCCATGGCCGGGGCGCGTGTCTGTCGGCCGTAGGCACGATGTCGTGTAGGAAACGGCCTACAAAAAACCCCGCGGCGAGGGCGGGGTCCTGATGATTCGACGGGGGCCTGGTGCCGAAGGTGGGACTCGAACCCACACGCTTTTTACGGCGGCGGATTTTGAATCCGCTGCGTCTACCAATTCCGCCACTTCGGCGCGGGAGGCGAGTATGCCTGATTCAATGCACGCGGTCGAGCGACAGCGTGCGCTCGTTGCGCTGGTACCAGGCGGCCTCGAGCGGGTTGAACACCGCGCAACAGGTCATGGGGGCGGAATACACGTGCAGGCTGACCGCGGGCGACTGGCTGCTGGGGTTGCGGATGGCGTGGTATTCGTGCGGCGGGATCAGGCTGCCGGCGGAGCCGGTGCCGGCCTGGATCGAGCTGACGGAGTTGAAGTGGTAGCGGTCCTCGGCGCGTTCCAGCAGTTCGTACTGGGTGATTTCCAGCGCGCCGTGCCAGACGCCTTCCACGCACCACAGGCCGTGGTGGTCGTGGATGGGCGTGCCCTGGCCGGGGGCCCAGGTCATGGCGGTCACCGAATAGCCGTGCTTGTCGCTGCGGTACAGCTCGCGCCGCGAGTAGTGCTCGTCGTTGTATTCGAACACGCAGGGCGGCAGTTCGACGCTGCCTTCGTGCATCAGGCGGCACAATGCCTTGCGCACGGCATCGGTGATGTCGGGCGTGGTGGGTTGTTCGAGCGCCCGGTCGAGGGCGTCGATCAGCTCGCGGCTGCCGGGGAAATCGATGGTTAGCATGGAATAAGCATATGCTGCCGGGGAATGTCACACCCAGTCTAACAGTGCCCCGGGGGCGATGCGATATGCCTCGTCCGGCAAAAAACGCCGGTAGGGCGGGCATTGCCCGCCAGGAAAAATTCCCACGGTACCGGCAAGCCATGTTCGGCGGGCAGTGCCCGCCCTACGCGCTCGGTATCGTCGTTCCCGTTTGGCGGGCCTGGTCAGATGGTTGCCAGGAAACCGCCGATGGCGCGGCCGTAGTTGTCGGTGTCGACCAGAAAGGCGTCGTGGCCCTGCGGCGAGTCCAGGGCCACGAACTCGACTTCGGCGCCGGCC
>CAZBZD010000132.1:0-5329 GCA_964496295.1 uncultured Rhodanobacteraceae bacterium
CGGTGGGGAGGTTGAAGCACATAAACCCGGACATTCCCAGGGAGATTTTGCATGAAGGCCAACCTGGCTGTTTTGCCCGGCGACGGCGTCGGTCCCGAAGTGGCCGCGGCCGCGGTGTCCGTGCTGAAGGAAGTGGCCGAACGTTTCGGCCACCAGTTCGACTTCAGCGAGCACCCGATCGGCGGCTGCGCCATCGACGCGACCGGCGAGCCGTTGCCCGACGCCACCCGCGAAGCCTGCCTGCGCGCCGATGCCGTGTTGCTGGGCGCGGTCGGCGGCCCGAAATGGTCCGATCCGTCCGCGCCGGTGCGCCCCGAACAGGGTCTGCTGGCCTTGCGCGCGGCGCTGGGCGTGTACGCCAACCTGCGTCCGGTGCAGGTGCATCCGGCCCTGGCCGCGCGTTCGCCGTTGAAGGGCGAGAAGCTGGCGGGCGTGGATTTCATCGTCGTGCGCGAGCTGACCGGCGGTGCCTACTTCGGCAAAAAAACGCGCAGCGACACGGACGCCAGCGACGAGTGCCGCTACAGCGAAGCCGAAATCGAACGCGTGCTGCGTCGCGGTTTCGAACTGGCGCGCGCGCGGCGCGGCCATCTGACCTCGGTGGACAAGGCCAACGTGCTGGAAACCTCGCGCCTGTGGCGCTGCACCGCCGACCGCGTCGCGCGCGACTATCCGGACGTGACGATGGAGCACCAGCTGGTCGATTCCATGGCCATGCGCCTGCTGACCGATCCGTCCGATTTCGACGTGGTGGTCACCGAGAACCTGTTCGGCGACATCCTCACCGACGAGGCCGCCGCCCTGGCCGGTTCGCTGGGCCTGCTGCCCTCGGCCTCGCTGGGCGAAGGCAAGCGCGGCCTGTATGAGCCCATCCACGGCTCGGCACCGGACATCGCAGGCTCGGGCATCGCCAACCCGCTCGGCACCATCGCCAGCGCGGCGCTGCTGTTGCGTCATTCGCTGGGCCTGGAAGCCGAGGCCGCGGCGGTCGAAGCGGCCGTGCGGCAAGTCATCGAACAGGGTCCGTGGCCGCAGGACATCGGCGGCGATGCCGATACCGCAACCGTTACCGCGGCCGTCGTGGCCGCCCTGGACGTCAGCGCGCCGGCGCGGGAGGTGGCATGAACACATGTGCGCCGATCTCCTCCCCATCGGCCGCCCCCGGCATGCTCCGCGCCGGCGCGATGGCGTATTCCACTAATCCGTTCGCACTGAGCGTAGGCGCGCAGCGCCGGAGTCGAAGTGTCGCTCGGCCCAGTCCTTCGACTTCGGCGCTGCGCGCCTACGCTCAGGACGAACGAGTTGAGTTTGCTGGAGATGCTCCCCATGCGCAGTGACACCATCAAGAAAGGACCCGACCGCGCTCCGGCACGCGCCATGCTGCGCGCCACCGGCCTGGACACGCGCGCCATCGAAAAGCCGATGGTCGCGATCGTGCACACCTGGTCCAATGTCAGCCCGTGCAACATCAATCTGCGCGACCTGGCGCAGGACGTGGCCGAGGGCGTGCGCGCGGCCGGCGGCACGCCGATCGAATTCAACACCATCGCCGTCACCGACGGCATCGCCATGGGCACCGAGGGCATGCGCAACTCGCTGGTCAGCCGCGAGGTGATCACCGATTCCATCGAACTGGCCGTCAACGGCCATTGCCTGGACGCGGTGGTGGTGCTGTGCGGTTGCGACAAGACCATCCCGGCCGCGGCGATGGCACTGGCGCGGCTCAACATTCCCGGCGTCGCGCTGTACGGCGGCAGCATCAGCCACGGCAAGCTGGACGGCGAATCGATCACCGTGCAGAACGTGTTCGAGGCGGTCGGCGCGCACGGCGCGGGCAAGCTGTCGGACGAGAAACTGTGCGAGGTCGAATCCTGTGCCTGTCCCGGCCCCGGTGCCTGCGGCGGCCAGTACACCGCCAACACCATGGCCATGGCGCTGACCGCGCTGGGCGTGTCGCCGGTGGGCGCCAACGACCTGCCGGCCACGCATCCGGACAAGCGCAAGGCCGCGCGCCGTTGCGGCGAACTGGCGATGCAGTGCCTGCGCGACAACGTGTTGCCGCGCGACCTGATGACCCGCGAGGCGTTCGTCAACGCCGCGCGCCTGGTCGCCGCCACCGCCGGCTCCACCAACGCGACCTTGCATCTGCTGGCGATGGCGCATGAAGCCGATGTCGAGTTCGACATCGAGGACATGAACGTTGCTTCGGAACAGACCCCGGTCATCACCGACCTGATGCCCTCGGGCCGTTTCAGCGCGGTGGAAATGTACGCGGCCGGCGGCGTGGCCGCGATCGCCAACGAGCTGCGCAAGGCCGGCATGCTGAGCGACATCGGCACCGTCACCGGCAAGCGCTTCTTCGAGGAACTGCAGGCGGCGCCGCCGGCGCCCGCGGGGCAGGAAGTGTTCCGCCCCGTCGAACAGGCATTCAAGCCGCGCGGCGGTTACTCGATCCTGTACGGCAACCTCGCGCCCGAAGGCTGCATCCTCAAGCTGGCGGGCCTTGCGCGCAACCGCTTCGAAGGCACCGCACGCGTGTACGAGTGCGAGGAAGACGCCTTCGCCGCGGTGCAGGACGGCAGCGTCAAGGCCGGCGACGTGGTGGTGATCCGCTACGAAGGCCCGGCCGGCGGCCCCGGCATGCGCGAGATGCTCGGCGTCAGCGCGGCCCTGGTCGGGCGTGGCCTCGGTCATGACGTGGCGCTCATCACCGACGGCCGTTTCAGCGGCGCCACACACGGTTTCATGGTCGGGCACGTGGCGCCGGAAGCGGCGCGCGGGGGACCCATCGCGCTGCTTCGCGACGGCGACCGCATCGTGCTCGACGCCGATGCCCGCGTGCTCGAAACCGATGCCGATCTCGACGCCCGCCGCGCCGACTGGAGCAGCCCCAGACCGCGCGTCACCCGTGGCGCGCTGGCCAAGTATGCCGCCCTCGTCGGCTCCGCCTCGCGCGGCGCCGTCACCCAACCTTCCACCCCGTATCAATGGAGAAAATCATGAGCAAGCAAGACAACGACAGTTCCCGCCTCGGCCGCGTCGCCGTACTCGGTTACGGCAGCCAGGGCCGCGCGCACGCGCTGAACCTGAAAGACTCGGGCGTCGACGTCGTGGTCGGCTTGCGCCGCGGCGGCAAGTCCTGGCCCGTGGCCGAGGAAGACGGCCAGGTCGTGGCCGAGCCGGCTGAAGCGGTCAAGGGTGCCGACCTGGTCGCCGTGCTGGTGCCGGACATGGTGCAGCCGTCGCTGTACCGCGACGCCATCGAGCCGAACATCAAGCCCGGCGCGGCGCTGCTGTTCGCGCACGGTTTCAACGTGCACTTCGGTTCCATCACGCCGCGCGCCGACATCGACGTCAACCTGGTCGCGCCCAAGGGCCCGGGCCGCCTGGTGCGCACCGAATACGAGCGCGGCCGCGGCGTGCCGTGCCTGGTCGCGGTGGCGCAGGATGCCACCGGCTCGGCGCGCGACAAGGCCGTGGCCTACGCCGACGGCATCGGCGGCACCCGCGCGATGCTGATCGACACCACCTTCCGGGAAGAGACCGAGACCGACCTGTTCGGCGAGCAGGCGGTGCTGTGCGGCGGCGCCAGCTCCCTGGTGCAGGCCGGTTTCGAAACCCTGGTCGAGGCCGGCTACCAGCCCGAGATCGCCTACTACGAGGTGTTCCACGAGCTGAAGCTGATCGTGGACCTGTTCTACGAAGGCGGCCTGGCCAAGATGCTGGAATTCGTGTCCGAGACCGCCCAGTACGGCGACTACACGCGCGGCCCGCGCGTCATCGACGCCGGCGTCAAGCAGCGCATGAAGAAGGTGCTGGAAGAAATCCGGGACGGCACCTTCGCGCGCGAATGGACGGCCGAATACGAAGCCGGCCTGCCCAACTACCACAAGTTCAAGCAGGCCGACCTCGAGCATCCGATCGAAGAAGTGGGCGCCAAGCTGCGCGCGCGCATGACCTGGCTGGAAGACGGTCGCGCGCGAGCCGAATCACGCATGAAGAAAGCGGGGTAGAGACAAATGGACGG
The DNA here is from genome assembly GCA_964496295.1 of uncultured Rhodanobacteraceae bacterium. Lineage (GTDB taxonomy): Bacteria > Pseudomonadota > Gammaproteobacteria > Xanthomonadales > Rhodanobacteraceae > Oleiagrimonas. Next base: position 4,028 of record CAZBZD010000132.1, read on the forward strand.
CCAAGCCAGACAAGAGCAAGCCAGACAAGAGATGGCGGACGCTGCCGCCGCCACCGAAACCCTGAGCGGCGCGCAGTGGTTGCTGCGCGCCCTCGAGGACGCGGGCGTGGACACGCTGTTCGGTTATCCCGGCGGCGCCATCATGCCGGTCTACGACGCCCTGGTGGACAGCCCGCTCGAGCACGTGCTCACGCGCCACGAGCAGGGCGCGGCGCTGGCCGCCGACGGCTACGCGCGCGCCAGCGGCAAGGTCGGCGTGTGCCTGGCCACCTCCGGTCCCGGCGCGACCAACCTGCTGACCGGCATCGCCAACGCGGCCATGGATTCGGTGCCGCTGGTGGCGATCACCGGCCAGGTGGCGACGCCGCTGATGGGCACCGACGCCTTCCAGGAAGTGGACGTGTTCGGCATGAGCCTGCCGGTGGTCAAGCACAGCTGGATCGTGCGCGATGCCGCCGATGTCTATGCCGTCATCCGCGAAGCCTGCCACGTGGCGCAGTCCGGCCGTCCCGGACCGGTGCTGGTGGACCTGCCCAAGAACGTCGCCGTGGCCAAGGCGCAGGCGAAGTCGTGGAACGCGCCGGCGGCCGTCGCGGCGGCAAGCGATGCCGCGGCCGTGGAGCGTGCCCGCGAACTGATGGCGCAGGCGCGTCGTCCAGTGCTGTACGTCGGCGGCGGCGCGGTGCTGGCCAATGCCGAACAGGCCGTGCGCGATTTCGCCAAGGCCACCGGCATGCCTGCCGTGTCCACGCTGAAGGGCCTGGGCACGCTGGATCCGGACGATCCGCACAACCTGGGCATGCTCGGCATGCACGGCCTGCCGGCAGCCAACTACGCCGTGCACGACGCCGACCTGCTGGTCGTGGTCGGCGCGCGCCTGGACGATCGCGCCACCGGGCGCCTGGACAGTTTCGCCCCGCAGGCGCGCGTGATCCATCTGGATGCCGATGCCGCCGAAATCGGCAAATTGCGGCATGCCGACGTGGGCCTGGCCGGCGATCTGGACGGCCACTTGCAGGCGCTGGCGCAACCGCTGGACGTCGGCGCTTGGCAGGCGCACTGCGCCGGCCTGCGCAAGACCTTCGCCCTGCGCGTGGACGCACCCGGCGAAGGCATTCATGCACCGCGTCTGCTGCGCGAGCTGTCGCACGCGGCGCCCGGGGCCGTGGTCGCCTGCGACGTCGGCCAGCACCAGATGTGGGTGGCGCAGCATTGGCGCATGACGCGCGGGCGCGCGCATCTGACCAGCGCCGGGCTGGGCACCATGGGCTACGGCCTGCCTGCCGCCGTCGGCGCGCAGGT
>CAZBZD010000133.1:0-5221 GCA_964496295.1 uncultured Rhodanobacteraceae bacterium
ATCTCGCGCCTGATGGCCGACCAGGCCATCGCCAGCTTCAAGGTCAACAAGGCCCGCATCAACGAGGCGCTGGCGCGCAACCCGATCCTGGTGACCGCGCTCAATCCGGTCATCGGCTACGAGAAGGGCGCGGCCACCGCCAAGCAGGCCTACAAGGAAAAGCGTCCGATCATGGACGTGGCGCTGGAAACCACCGGCCTGTCGAAGGCCGAGCTGGAAAAGCTGCTGGACCCGGCCGAGCTGACCAAGGGCGGCATCCACGGCAAGTGATCAAAAAGGGCGTGGCCAAAAGCCACGCCCTTTTCCCACTCCCGCATACGTCTCTTTGTCCTCGTGGAAGCGCATGGTGCGCGCTTCTACAGGGAACCTCGAAAAACCACCACTCCAGCGCACGCCGGGGCTCGAAACGGTAGGTCGGGTCGTGACCCGACATCCTGTCGGGTTGATGAAGCCAACCCGACCTGCCGAAACGGGATAGCGGGTAGGGCGGGCACTGCCCGCCATGGATACCCGGGCAAGCGAGGTTATTCGAGATGCCCTGTATACGGGGTTGGTACCAGCGGAGTTGATGATCAGCCACAATGCACGTCGGGTGCGGGATCGATTCCGGCGTAGGGCTTGAAGGCACCGACCTGTGCGGCGATGGTGGTTTGCAGTTGCTCGACCTGCTTGACCTTTTTGCACAACCTGATGGCTGTCTGTTGCATCTGTTGACCTTCATCTTGCATGGCCTTGGCGGTGGCGTGGCCGGTCGTCGAACTGGCAGAGGCGACGCCCACGGCGCTCCCGATGGAATGCCCCACCGCATGCACGGCCTTGCCGGCCATGGCCAAGCCGGCTTTTTTCACGGCTTCGGTGCCCCGGTGGATGGCCACCACGTCGTGGTAGTAGCGGATCAGCAACTGGCGCTGCTCGGGCGAAACGTCGACGAGTTGCGGTCCCACGCTGAAACTGCCGCGCGAGGTGATGGTGGCGGCGGGTTTGCCGTCGACGTGCAGGGTGATGCTGTGGCCGTCGAAACTGACGTTGCGGCCATGGTGACAGCCGGCCAGCAGGGCGGCGCAGGCCACGATGGAAAACACGAGCGCGGTCTTTTTCATGCGGGACGTTTCCTTGGAACTCTGCGGTCGGCTTCGTGCGGGCGCGCCCGCGTCCGTCCGCGGATCGCGGGTGCGCCCGGTTCCATGTTAACGCCCGGCCTGCCGCCGCCGCAGCCGGTCAGTCGGACAGAATGGCGATGCCCCCCGCATCGTCCCCGTCGGCGGTGTCCCTGCCGCAATCGTCGATGTCTTCCTGCGTCATGCTGGCGTAGGGCCTGAACTCGGGCATGGCCGCGGCCAGTTTCCGCTGCGAGGCCAGCAGGCCGGGCAGGTGCTTTCTGCACAGCCTCATGGCGGCGGCCTTGATCTTGTCGGTCTGCGGCTTCAGGGCGGCCTCGATCTCCTCGTCGCTCTTGCCGGTGAACGCGCCCCAGAGCGCTTCCCTGGCGGCGTTGACGCCGAGGCTGGCGCCGTGGATGCCGATGTCCATGCCGGCCTCGGCGATGTCGACGATCCGGTGGCGGTAGTCCAGCAGCAGGGCGCGCTGCGCGGGCGTGGCTTTCACCTTTTCGCCGCCGATCAGCAGCTCGCCCTGCGGCGTGATCTCCGCCTTGGGCAGGTTCCTGCGGTCCGCGTCGCGGTCGTCGCCGGCATGGACGGCGGATACGTCGATGTTTTCGTTCTCCAGCTCCTGCTTGGCTTCCCGTATCGACTCCCGGATGTGCGCGGCGATCATCGAGTCGCCGTCGTCCTGCTGCGCGGCCCGGGCCTTGCCGTTGTCGCCATCCGGGCCGGACTGCCGGCTGCACGCGGCCAGCGGCAGCAGCAGGGCCAGGGCCAGGAAGCCGGTGGTGATCGTGCGGATTTTCATCGTGTTCTCCCGGTCGGTTCGAAGGGATGTCACAGTTCGGTGCGCCAGCGTCGCAGCCATGCCGCGATGCCGATCATGACGGCGCCGGCGAGGATGCCCCACAGGAATTCCGGCGTCAGCAGCAGGTGGTATTGCTGGCCGACGTTGTTCATGAGCTGGCCGGCGAAGGACTGGAAGTGCAGGCCGGACGAGTCGCCGTTGATCTCGATACGCGGCAATTCGTCCATGTTGCCGATCCAGCTTCCGGGAAAGATGCCGAACACGATGCGCAGCGCGACATGTTCCCAGAACCATCCGGTGAACTGGCTCAGGGTGCCCATGAGGCCGAACCAGGAAATGACCGCGCCCAGGCCGATGGGCAGGGCGATGGCCCAGCGCGCCACCTTGCCGCTGGCCCATGCCGAACACATCATCAACCAGCCCACCGAGGGCAGCATCCAGATCATGTAGATGGGCAGCAGGCCCCAGCTCGACGCGATCATGCGTCCCGGGTGCGGCAGTGTCCACATCACCAGGCCGAAGTCGATGCCGTGGAAAGCGGCGTTGACGGCATAGATCAGCAGCATCAGGAAGATGCTGATGGTGCCGATGACGGCCGCGATCACCGGGGCCAGCACGACGGCGCTGAAAACCTTCGACAGCACCGTGGAAAGGTCCGAGACGGGCAGAGACTTCCAGAACAGGATGCTGCGGTCGCTTCGGTCGTCGGACAGGTTGTGCATGCAGTACTTGAACAGCACGAAGAACAGGACGATGGTGATGATGCCCATGGGCATCAGGGCCATGACGTCGAGCAGGGTGCCGGCCTGCTGCAGGTCGTGCGGCGATGCATGGTTGATCTGGTGCCAGAACGCGCCGTCGACGAAATGCCGGCCGCCGATGATCTCGCCCGCGACGAGGCCCATGATGTTGAGGATCAGCACCACGGCCGCGGTGATGACGGGCGTCCACAGGAAGCTGCCGCGGTGCTCCCAGAACTCGCGCTTGACCAGCCAGTAGAAAGTTTTCATGCGTAGGTGTCCTTCATGGTGGCGACGAACAGGTCGCTGACGGAGGGCCGGCGGGTTTCGCCCAGCGCATCCAGCCGCTCGCGTTCGACGCCGTCGAACAGGAAAATGCTCTTGCCGAAGACCTGGCGCTCGTCGACGGGATCGAGCGCGCGCGCGGCATCGGCGCGGGCGGGGTCGACCATGACCTCGACGAAGCGCTCGCCGAGCGCGTCCATCGAGGTGTCGAGGGCGATCCTGCCGTCGCGGATGAACATCAGGTCGGTCAGGATGTGCTCGACTTCCTCGACCTGGTGGGTGGTGACGAGGATGGTCTTGTCCTCGTCGAAGTAGTCTTCCAGCAGGCGCTGGTAGAACTGCTTGCGGTAGAGGATGTCCAGGCCCAGGGTCGGCTCGTCCAGGACCAGGATGCGCGCGTCGATGGCCATCACCACGGCCAGGTGCAACTGCACGATCATGCCCTTGGACATTTCCTTGACCCGCATTTCCGGCTTGAGCTTGGTGCTGGCCAGGAACTGCCGGCAGCGCTCGCGGCTGAAGCGGGGATGCACGTTTTCGACGAAGTCGATGACCTCGCGCACGCGGATCCAGCGCGGCAGCACGGCCACGTCGGCGATGAAGCTGACCTGCTCCATCAGCTTGTTGCGGTCCTTGCGCGGGTCCATGCCCAGCACCGACAGCTCGCCGTCGAAACCGATCAGGCTGAGCATGGCCTTGAGCGCGGTGGTCTTGCCGGCGCCGTTGGGACCGATCAGGCCGACGATGCGTCCCGATTCGATGGTGAAGTCCACGTTGTCCAGGGCGCGCGTGGACTTGTACTGCTTGGTCAGGCCCCTGGCAGTGATGACGGTACTCATGTGGCATCCTCGCCTGTGTGTTTCATCAAGGTCGGCAGATCCAGCCCCAGGCGCTTCAGGCGCGCGTACAGGGCCGGCCATTCTTCGCGCAGGAACCGCTCGCGCTCGGATTTCAGCAGTGCTTCCGGGGCGCCTTCGGTAACGAACATGCCCAATCCCCTCCTTTTCTCGATCAATTGTTCATCCACCAGTGCCTGGTAGGCCTTGGACACGGTCAGCGGGTTGATCTGGTAGTCAGCCGCCACCTGCCGCACCGAGGGCAGGGCGTCGCCCTCGTTCAGGGCACCGTCCAGGATCATCGCCACCATGCGGTCACGCAGCTGGCGATAGATCGGGACGTTGTCGTTCCAGGTGATGGTCATGGAATCATTCCTTGCCGATCTGCAGAGACGTCGAAGCGAACGAATAGTACGGCATGCGCAGATGCGGCGACGCCAGTTGCACCGTGACGCCGTGCAGCCACGAACGGGAGCCGTCCGTGCCGGCCACGTCATCGGCAGCGGCGGGGTATGAAAGGGCGGAAGCGACGGCCTGCGCCGACGGGCGGACCGTGACGCCCGGCAGGTCGGTCACGGACAGGCCGTCGATCGTGGACGATTCCGCGGGGCGCACGATGATGCCCGGCAGGTTGGTCACCGGCAGGCCGTCGATCACGGACGGCTGCGGTGCGGGGACGGGGATCTGGCTGGTGGCTGCCAGTGCCACCAGGCCCGCGCCGTTGATCAGGATGGATGCGCTCAGGGCAATCAGTTTGCGGGTGGACATCGGAAGCCTCCTCTGGTGTTGTCGTTATCCGGTGTTGTAGTGAACTATAACACCATACCCCAAAAAGGCAACCATGACTGATGGCAGGGCCGGACCCGCCCGGCTGGCAAGGTCCGGTTTCACGAAAAACCCGCGCGAGGCGGGTATTGCGTGCCGAACTGGTTCAAGGCGGACGCGGCACGGCACGAAAGTCCGCGCAGGGCGGGCACCGCCCGTCGAACGGGGTTCCGTGTTCGCGAGGGCCCTCCACGGCCGGCCGGGCCAGGCGTTTCAGCCAGCGTAGACCAGCATCATCACCAGCAGCAGCACCCCGAAAGCGGCGGTGGCCAGGGCAAAGAAGGTGGCCAGGTAGGGCCCGTGATGCGGCGGCAGCGTGTGCTGCCGGCGCCAGGTGCGGGCATAGGCCAGGAAGCGCAGGGCGGTGGACAGCGACATGAACACCGCCAGCAGCAGCAGGGCCGCACCGACCCAGCTCGACATCGACTCCAGCAGCGCGCCGTTGCGTCCGATCGCCAGGTCGCTCCGGGCCGGCAGGCGGTGCAGCAGCAGGCCGAAACGGTCGATGGCGATGCCGAAGACCATCAGCGACAGCGCCGTGCGCACCCATACCGACAAAGTGCGCTCGGCATTGTGGTAGGAGCGGGTTTCCGACTTTTCCGAGCGATCCGCCGACATGCGCGA
>CAZBZD010000134.1:0-5212 GCA_964496295.1 uncultured Rhodanobacteraceae bacterium
TCACCATCAACGGCATCACCCAGTACAACCGCAACAGCCTGCTCTGGCGCGATCCCAGCGTGGACGGCATCAAGACCGGCCACACCAAGGAAGCCGGCTACTGCCTGGCGGCCTCGGCCAAGCGCAACGGCCAGCGCCTGATCGCGGTGGTCATGGGCACGCCCAGCGCCGAGGCGCGCGTCGACGATGCCGAGGCGCTGCTCAACTACGGCTTCCGTTTCTTCGAGTCGCACCAGCTCTACAAGGCCGGCCAGGCGCTGGCCAGCCCGCGCCTGTGGAAGGGCGACAGGGACCACCTGCCGATCGGCCTGACCTCGGACCTGGCGATCACCGTCAAGCGCAACAGCTACAAGGACCTCAAGGCCAGCATCGACCTGCCGGCAACCCTGATCGCGCCCTTCGAGAAGGGCCAGAAGGTCGGCACGCTGACCATTTCGCTGGACGGCAAGACCCTGCTGACCCGGCCGGTGGTGGCACTGGCCGATGCGCCCGAGGGCGGCTTCTTCTCGCGCCTGTGGGACACCATCCTGCTGTGGTTCCACGGCAGCGACGACGACAAGCCGGTCATCGTGCAGCCCGGGGCCGCGACATGAGCGGCAGGCCGGGCAACGGCGCCGGCCGGGAGGAGGAGCGCGGCTTCACCTTTCCGGGCCGCTTCGAGATCACGGCCGTGGGCGATGCCGATGCCGACCTCGAGACGCGCGTGCCCGGGCTGCTGGAAAGCGCGGGCCTGACGGTCCTGCACGAAACCGTGCGCCGGCGGCATTCGCGCAAGGGCAACTACATCTCGGTGAAGGTCGATTTCGAGTGCCCGTCGCGCGAGAAATACGAGGCGGCGCATGCCGTGCTGCGTGCCGACGAGGCCATCAAGTACACCTTGTGACGATGCCGACCTGTTCCCTGTCCGTTGCCCTGTCCATGCGGGAGGCGCCATGCCTGTCCTGAACGTGCGGCATCTCGGCCGCCAGCCGTACCCGCCGGTGTGGCACGCGATGCAGGCCTTCACCGACGCGCGCGACGCCGACACCGTCGACGAGCTGTGGCTGCTGGAGCACGACCCGGTGTTCACCCTGGGCCAGGCCGGCAAGCCCGAGCACGTGCTGGCGCCGGGCGACATTCCGGTGGTCAACGTGGACCGGGGCGGGCAGGTGACCTATCACGGCCCGGGCCAGATCGTGGCCTACCCGCTGTTCAACCTGCGCCGGCTGGGCGTGGGCGTGCGCGAGCTGGTCAGGCGCATCGAGCAGGCGATCATCGACACCCTGGCGCACTGGGACATCGAGTCCGGGCGCGTCGAGGGAGCACCCGGCGTGTACGTGGCCGGGGCCAAGGTCGCCGCGCTCGGCCTGCGCGTGCGCCGCGGCTGCACCTTCCACGGGCTGGCCTTCAACGTGGCCATGGACCTGGAGCCGTTCCGGCGCATCAATCCGTGCGGTTACAAGGGTTTGGCCGTCACGCAGGTGCTAGACTTGGGGGGTCCGTCGTCCTTGTCCGAGGTCGGGGACGTGCTGGTGGGCGAAATCTGTCGCCAGTTCCAACTCGAGGCCCGAGCGGCCGCTCCCGTCATCCCCGCCGTCCCGGCTGCGTCCGCGGCCGTCCAAGCTTCCGCATCATGAATCATGCCCCCGCCGACATCCGCCCGATGCCCCTGTCCGGTGCCGCCATGGCCCGGGCCCGGTCGCCTCGCGTTGCGGGTCGGCACGTTTGCCTGACTGCACAGACATGCGGGCCCGCGCGGCCGGCAGCGTCGAGGTTGCCTGAATGAAATTGCGTTTTTGTTGTGCCCTGTTGCTGACCCTGCTGGCTGCCGGCGTCCAGGCCATGCCCGTTGCCGCGCCGGCCGCGGCAGCCACGGCGGCGCCCGCACCGTCGAGCTGCCCGGCCCCCGCGGTCGCGTCGAGCGCCGGCGGAGCCGTGACCGCGAGCTTCGAGCCGGTCCATCCGACGGACGTGCAGACCGAGGCGGCGCAGCTTTCCGCGCGCTTCCTGACGCGCTTTCATTACCACGCCCAGCCGCTCGACGACGACATGTCGAAGAAGATCTTCGCCGACTACCTCAAGGCGCTCGACGGCAGCAGGATGTTCTTCACCCGGGCCGACGTCGACAAGTTCGCGCCGCTGAAGACCAAGCTGGACGATGCCATCTGGAACCGCGACCTGTCCGGTCCGTTCGCCATGTTCAACCTGTACGCCAGGCGTGCCATCGACCGCTTCGAGTACGCCGAGGGCCTGCTCGACCGGGACTTCGCGTTCAAGGGCGACGCCACCTTCGACCTGGACCGCAGCGAGGCGCCGTGGCCCGAGGACATGCGGGCGCTGGACACGCTCTGGAAAAAGCGCGTCAAGAACGACTGGTTGCGCCTGAAGCTGGCCGGCAAGAAGCCCGCGGACATCCGCAAGGTGCTCGAACGGCGCTACAAGGGCTACATCGACCGCATCCAGCAGCTCGACGGCCAGGATGCCTTCCAGATCTTCATGGATACCGTGGCCCGCACCACCGACCCGCACACCGACTACTTCGGTCCGCGCCGGGCGGAGAACTTCGCCATCGCGATGCGCCTGTCCCTGGAGGGCATCGGCGCGGTCCTGCAGGCGGACAACGACTACACGCAGATCCGCAAGCTGGTGCCGGGCGGCCCGGCGGACGAGTCGGGGCAGATTCACGTCGGCGACCGCATCGTCGGCGTGGCCCAGGGCGAGGACGGCTGCATGCAGGACGTGATCGGCTGGCGCCTGGACGACGTGGTCGAGAAGATCCGCGGCAAGAAGGGCACCGTGGTGCGCCTGGAAATCATCCCGGCCAAGGCCGGCCTGGACGGCAAGCACGAGGTGGTGACGCTGACCCGCGACAAGGTCACCATCAAGGAGCAGGCGGCCAAGAAGAAGATCGTCAAGGTCACCGATGGCGACAAGACGTATCGCATCGGCGTGATCGAGCTGCCTTCCTTCTACGAGGATTTTGCCGGCAAGCGCGCCGGCAACCCCGACTACAAGAGCGCCTCGCGCGACGTGGCCCGGCTGCTCAAGCAGCTCAAGGATGCCGGCGTCGACGGCGTCGTCGTCGACCTGCGCAACAACGGCGGCGGTTCGCTGAGCGAGGCGGTCAACCTGACCGGGTTGTTCATCAACCAGGGCCCGGTGGTGCAGGTGCGCCAGAGCGACGGCAGCGTGCAGGTCGATGCGGACACGGATGCCGGCATGGCCTGGGCCGGCCCGCTGGCGGTGCTGGTCAACCGCGGCACGGCCTCGGCTTCGGAAATCTTCACGTCGGCGATCAAGGACTACGGGCGCGGCATCGTCATCGGCGAGCCGACCTTCGGCAAGGGCACGGTGCAGAACCTGGTCGACCTGGACCGTTTCGGCAGCCATCCGGGCAACAAGCCCACCTACGGCGAGCTGAAGATGACGATTGCCAAGTTCTTCCGCATCAACGGCGGTTCCACGCAGTTGCGCGGCGTCAAGCCGGACATCGCGTTCCCCGGCAACGGCGATGCCGAGGACTTCGGCGAGGACACCTACGACAACGCCTTGCCGTGGACGCACATCGCGCCGGCCGAGTACCAGCCGGTGGCCGACCAGACGCCGCTGATCCCGGTGCTGGAAAAGAAGCACAAGCAGCGCGCGGCCAAGTCGCCGGCCTGGCAGTTGCTGCTCGACGAGCTGGCGGTGTACCGCAAGAACCGCGCGCGTACCACGGTGTCGCTCAACTACGCCGAACGCGAAGCCCAGCGCCAGCATTTCGAGGCGCTGCAGAAGTCGTTCAACAAGCGTCACGAGGCCATCGAGGGCGACACCAGCGACAGCATCCAGGTGCAGCTCGACGACGGCCTGCAGCCGAACGAGCGCAGCCTGAAGAGCCAGCTCGAAAACGAGAAGGAAGCCGAGAACGCCCACGACGTGATGCTGGACGAAGCCGCGCACATCGTGGCCGACGCGGTCGGGCTGATCCGTGCCAGGCCCGGGCTGGCAGCCGAGGTGCTGCCTTACGACGGCAAGTTCACGCCCGGTTTCGGCCGGCCGGCGCGCAAGCTGGCCAGCGACACGGACAAGGCGGCCGCCGGCCATTGACGGGATTGCACAGGAGCCGGCGCGCCGGGGAGGTGGATGGTGTCGCAACGATACGAATACAAATTCGTTCGTCTCGGGGAAGGTATGCTGGAAGTGCGGCGTGCGGGAAAGAACGGCTGTCAGGAGGCCATTCTTGAACACGCGGCCGAAGGCTGGCGGCTGGTCCAGATCTTTGCCCCGGGCACCGGAGCGCATGGTGCCTCCAAGTACTTCGAGTTGATTCTGGAACGCCCGCTGTCGGCCGGCGAGCGCCGGACGACGGCGGAGTGAAACGCCGGGCCCTTTCGACCCCCTTTCCCTTTCCCGCTCAGCGGCCCTTTCCGGATGCCTGCACGGCCGGTCAGCCGTATCGCCGCCGCAGGAACTCGAACATGGCGCGCAGCCCCTGTGCCTCGCCGCCGCGCGGGCGTCCGGGGCGTTCGCTGTCGTTCCAGGCGTACACGTCGGTGTGGATCCACGGCACCGCGTCGGGCACGAAGCGCTCCAGGTACAGCGCCGCGGTGATGGCGCCGGCGTGGCGCGAAGGTCCGGCGTTGGCGAAATCGGCGACGTGCGATTCCAGCATGCGCATGTACGGCTGCCACAGCGGCAGCCGCCACAGCGGGTCGTGCGCGCGGGCGGCGGCTTCCAGCAGGGTGCCGGCCAGCGTTTCGTCGTTGCTGAAAACCGCCGGCAGGTCCGGGCCCAGGGCCACGCGCGCGGCGCCGGTCAGGGTGGCGAAGTCCATGAGCAGGTCGGGCTTCTTTTCGCCCGCGTAGGCCAGCGCGTCGCACAGGATCAGGCGGCCCTCGGCGTCGGTGTTGTCCACTTCCACCGTGTGCCCGGCGCGCGTGCGCACCACCTCGCCCGGGCGCATGGCGTTGCCGGCGATGGAGTTTTCCACGGTCGGCACCAGCAGCGTCAGGTGCACCGGCAGCCCGGCCTGCATGACCAGCCCGGCCAGGGCGATGGCGTGCGCCGCGCCGCCCATGTCCTTCTTCATCCAGCGCATGCCCGATGAAGGCTTGATGTCCAGGCCGCCGGAGTCGAAGCACACGCCCTTGCCGACCAGCACCAGGGCGGGATCGGAAGCCTTGCCCCATTCGAGCTCGACCAGGCGCGGCGGACGGTGGCTGGCGCGGCCGACCATGTGGATGGTGGGGAA
>CAZBZD010000135.1:0-5199 GCA_964496295.1 uncultured Rhodanobacteraceae bacterium
TGCCGCTGACCAGGTTGCCGAGCATGCCGCCGTTCAGGTTGCCCCAGTCCCAGTAGGTGCGGTCGGTGAGGTTGGTCGCGCCGAAGTACAGCGCGAGGTGTTCGGCGGGGTGCCAGTGGACGAAGAAATCCAGCGTGGCGTAGCCCGGCGGGCGGAAGGCGTCCGGGTCGCTCAGGCGGGCGTGCCGGCGCACCGCGGTGCCGACGAGCTGGGCGCCCCAGCGCGCGCCCTCGTAGGCGATGCCGACCACCAGCCTGGCCGGGTCGACGGTGTTGAGCGGCGAGTAGACATCGTTGCCCGGTTCGATCAGGGCGCCGCTGGCGATCGCTGCCGCCGCGTGCAGCGACCAGCCGTCCAGCGCGTCGCCGAAGGCGCCGAGGCGCAGCCGGCCGCTGGCTTCCGCGCCCTTGATCCAGGCGCGGCGCGCGTTGACGGACTGGAAGAACAGGTTGTAGAACGCGCCCGGCGCGAGCTGGTAGGCCCACGACGGCACTTCCGACGCCGGCAGCTGGTAACCCGACCAGATGAAGTCGCGGTAGCGGTTGTAGTAGGCCGCCACGCTGAACCAGCCGGCGCTGCCCTGGCCGCGCAGGCCGATTTCGATGTTGCGGCTGGTTTCGGCCTCGAGGTTCGGGCTGGGCAGGAAGGCGATGTTGAAGCCCGGGATCGGCTGCTCGTTCCAGGAGCCGGAAATGTCGCTGTACAGCGGCGGCCGGAAGCCGTCGGCGTAGTCCGCGTAGGCGCTGAGCGTGTCCGTGAAGCGCCAGATCACGCCGAGCTTGGGCGAGGCGTGGTTCTTCGCGTAGTCGCGCGGCACGTAGCCGGGGTTGTACTTGCGGTACAGCGGGTCGTCGCCCGGCCGATAGGCGTAGCGCTCCAGGCGCAGTCCCGGCGTGATCGTCAGGCGCGCGTTTGCAAGGTCGATCCGGTCCTCGGCGAACAGCGCGTAGCGGTCGGTGTCGCTTTGCGGGATCAGGTGCAGCGGGTAATCGCCGGGCAGGAACGGCAGGCCGCTGCCGGTCGCGCCGGTGAGCTTGTCCACGCCGTGGCCCCGGGCCGCGGAGTGGTCGTGCGTGCGCGAGGCCTGCAGGCCGTAGCGGATCGTGTGCGTGACGGAGCCGCTGTCCAGGTGCCGGGTCGCGAGCAGCTTGCCGCCCAGCACGCGTTCTTCCAGCGGCACGGTGCGGAAGTAGCGCGCGTACTCCGCGGTGTCGGTCTGCGTGTCGGTGCGCGTGCGGCTTTGCTGCCAGTACAGGTGCCAGTCGAGGCTGTCGGCCAGGGCCGATTCCATCTGCGCGAACTGCTGGCCCACGCTGGCGCGGACGCGGGTGCCGGTGTCCTGCGCCCGGTAGTATCCGGGAAACGAACCCGGCACGAGCGCGGACAGGCTGTCGGTACGCACGTGGCGCCGCGAGAGGGCCAGCGTCACCCGGTCGCGGCGGCCGGCGGCGGTGTGCACGTACTTGCCGAGCAGGTGGTCCAGGTCGTAGGTCATGGGATCGGGGCGCGTGCGCGTGCCGCCGATGCCGCCGACGTCGCCCTTGTTGCCGGTTTCGTGGCCGTGGCGGTGGTTGACGCTGACCATCAGCCCGTTGTGCCGGTCGCCGGAGGCCAGCGTGGCCGAGGTGGAGAAGCTGCGGTCGGTGCCGTCGTACTGTTCCTTCACGGCCACGTGAATGGTCCTGCCGTCGCGCAGGTAGTCGGCCGGGTCCTTGGTGGTCAGGATGACCGACCCGCCCAGCGCGTCCGACGGGTACAGCGCCGAGGCGGGCCCGCGGATGATCTCGACGCGCTTGATCCCGTCGAGGTCGATGTAGTCGCGTCCGGCGCGGAAGCTGCCGCCGGCGATGTCGGCGCCGAACGAGGAGGCCATCGGCACGCCGTCGATTTCCATGTAGGTGCGGTTGCCGGACAGGCCGCGGATGTTGAAGCTGTCCAGGCCGAAGCGGCCCGCGCTGCCGATCGCCGACACGCCCGGCTCGTAGCGCACCAGGTCGCGGATGTCGGTCACCAGTTGCCGGTCCATCTGTCGGCGGTCGATGACGGAGACGGTACCCGGCGTGTCGAGCTTGATGGAAGGAAAGCCGGCCGTGACCTCGACGGCGGGTAGCGAGGTGGTGTCCTTGGCGTCGGCCCCGGCCGGGGCGGGACGGTCCGCCGCAAAAGCCGGCGCGGTCGCCAGGGCAAGGCCGATGGCCAGCGGCAGGAGCAGGGTCCGCGGGTGCGGGCGCGTGGAAAAACGGGACATGGGGTTCCTTCGCGGATACGGGTTCGTCGGGAGAGAACCGGATCGCTGGCGAAGGGGCTTCGGGCCCCGGCTGGCACCGGAGGGGAGATCGGTTACTTGGTCAGGATCAGCTTTTCGTTGCGGGTGATGCGCAGGTAGTACGTGTCGTCGTTGTGCGCGATGACCAGCTCGCGCGAGCCGTCGAAGAGCGAGGCGCTGTCCACGTGTCCGGTCCGGGACGGGCCCTTGCGGAGGGTCTGGCTGGCGGAAGGCGTGCCGGGGTGCGGGTGCTGTCGATCCATGGGTCGTCGGCCGTTCGGATGTGGCATCAAATGATAATGATTCGCATTACCGTGTCAACCCTGCGGCAGGACCCGGTGCAAACGGTGCCGTGCGGCGGGCTCGGCGCGGGCGTCCGCATGCCGCTGGCCCGCGCGGTCGATGGCCTGCGCCGGCCGAGGGGCGTCGGGCGCCGGCAACCACAGGCCGGCGGCATCCAGCGCCGCGGCCAGCGCGTGCACGCTTTGCGCCAGCTCCCGGCGCCGCCGGCCGTGCGCGATCCGGCACAGGTGCGCGTCCAGCAGCACCGGCCAGTCGTGCTGCGCGGCGGCGACCATCGCCAGCAGGCTTTTTTCATCGTGCGTGAGTTGCGGGCAACCCGGGGGATTGACCTCCAGACGGCGTCGTGGCGCCAGCGCCAGCGTGCACAGGAAGCTGCACAGGGCGCGGAACACCCTGCCCGCATCGTGGCCGCAGGCGTCGTCGAGCAGGGTGCCGAGCAGGGGGCAGTGGCTGCGCCCGGTCACGACCAGTCGCCACGACCAGGTCAGCAGATAGGCGCAGGGGTTGATGGCGGCCGCATCGTCCGGCCCCGGCATCGTGTCCATGGGCAAGCCAGCAGGAGAACGTCGGCAAACCTTATATGAGAATGACTATCAATTGCAATTGATGGCATGCCGCACCCAGCCGGCCTCATGCAGACGCCCCGCGAAGCGCGAGCCTCGCGGGGCGTCTGCGCCCGGGCGTGGACCGGGGTTTACCAGATCTGCACGCGCTGGTCGGGCTTCAGGTACAGCTTGGCGTCGGGCTGGATGTCGAAGGCCTTGTACCAGGCGTCGAGGTTGCGCACGGTCTCGGCGCGGAACTGGCCGGGCGCGTGCACGTCGGTCTTGACGCGCTGGCGCAACGCCGCGTCGCGCATCTTCGACTGCCAGGTCTGGGCGAACGACAGGAAGAAGCGCTGGTCGCCGGTCAACCCGTCGATGACCGGTGCGGGCTTGCCGTCGAGCGACTTGTGGTAGGCGACGTAGGCGATGGTCAGGCCGGAGACGTCGGCGATGTTCTCGCCCAGGGTCTGGGTGCCGTTGATGTTGAGGCCGGGCAGGGCTTCGTACTGGTCGAACTGCTCGGCCAGCGCGTTCGACTTCTGCTTGAACGCCTTGGCGTCGGCCGGCGTCCACCAGTTGTGCAGGCGGCCCTGGGCATCGAACTGCGAGCCCATGTTGTCGAAGCTGTGGCTGATCTCGTGGCCGATCACGGCGCCGATGGCACCGTAGTTGTGCGCGGCGTCGGCGTCGGGGTTGAAGAACGGCGGCTGCAGGATGCCGGCCGGGAACTGCAGCTCGTTCTGCAGCGGCAGGTTGATGGCGTTCACCAGTTGCGGCGTCATCCACCAGTGGTCGTCGTTGACCGGCTTGCCGATCACGTCCAGGCGCTTCCGGTAGTGGAACTTCGACACGTTGATGGCGTTGGTCAGCGGGTCGTCGCCGGTGATCTCCAGGCCGTCATAGGAAGGCCAGTGGTCGGGGTAGCCGACGGCCACCGTGAGCGTGTCCAGCTTGGCGGCGGCCTTCTTGCGCGTTTCCGGCGTCATCCAGTCGAGCGTCTTCAGGCGCGTGTGGAAGGCGGCAATGAGGTTGTGCACCAGTTGCTGGACCTGCCGCTTGGCCTCGGGCGAGAAGTACTTGTCGACGTACAGCTTGCCGACCGCGAAGCCCAGGTTGCGGCTGGTCGCGGCCACGGCGCGCTTGGAACGCTCGCGCTGCTGCGGCACGCCGTTCAGGGTCTTGCCGTGGAAGTCGAACGAGAGGTCGGCGAACTTCTTCGGCAGCAGCGAGGCGTAGTGGTCCAGGGTGTGGAAGGTCAGCAGGTCCTTCCAGGATTCGAGCGGTGCGTCGGCCGTCAGCCTGGACAGCTTGGCGATGGCTCCGGGCTGCCAGGCGTCGATCACCTTCTGGCCGTCGAGGCCGGCGGCCTTGAAGTAGGCATTCCAGTCCAGGCCCGGGGCCTTCTTGGCGAAGTCGGCCGGGGACCAGAGGTTGTTGGCGCCGTGCACGTCCTGGCTGTCGATCAGGCTGGCCTGGGCCCTGGCGATCTTCATTTCCAGGTCGAACACGCGGTCGGCGGCATCGTCGGCGTCCTGGATGCCGGCGGCTTCGAACATGGCCTCGATGTAGCCCTTGTACTTCTCCCGGTAGCCTTCCATGGTGTCGTTGTCGGACAGGTAGTAGTCGCGGCTGGGCATGGCAAGACCGCCCTGCAGCAGGTAGGCGATGTTGTGCGACGGGTCGGTCAGGCCCTGGGCCACGAACAGGCCGAACAGGTTGCTGGTGTGGAAATCGGTGGCGTTGATCGGGTCGACGTCCTGGCGCAGGCGGCTGCCGAGGACCCTGGCCAGGTCTTCGCGCGAGGCGATGCCGTCGATGGCGTCGAGCTGGGGCTCGAGCGGTTTCAGGCCGTGCTTCTCGATCGCCCGGGTGTCCATGTAGGCGGCGTAGTAGTCGGCGATCCGCGCCGCGTCGGTGCCGGGCGCCGGATGGCTGTCGGCGGCATGCTTGATGAGGTCGGTGATGCGTTTCTGGGTGCGCTTGTACACTGTCAGGAAGGTGCCCACGCTGGAACGGTCGGCCGGGATTTCCGCGTTCTTGTACCAGGTGCCGTTGGCGTACATGAAGAAGTTGTCGCCCGGCTTG
>CAZBZD010000136.1:0-5197 GCA_964496295.1 uncultured Rhodanobacteraceae bacterium
TCCCGAAATCCCGAAATCCCGAAATCCCGAAATCCCGAAATCCCGAAATCCCGAATCCCGAAATCCCGAAATCCCGAAATCCCGAAATCCCGAAATCCCGAAATCCCGAATCCCGAATCCCGAATCCCGAGTCCCGAGTCCCGAGTCCCGAGTCCCGAGTCCCGAGTCCCAGGATCCCGCCTCAAGCCGCAAACGCATCCCGCGTCATGTTTTCCGGCGCATCGTCCGTGCACACCACGTCGTCCTCGATGCGGATGCCGCCGTACTTGCGGAAGGCGTCGACCTTGTCCCAGTTGACGTGCTTGCCTTCGGGCCCGGCCTTCAGCTTGGCCAGCAGCATGTCGATGAAGTACAGGCCCGGTTCGATGGTGACCGCCATGCCGGGTTCCAGGGTGCGGGTCAGGCGCAGGAAGGGCTGGCCCTCGGGCTGGTCGATGCGGCCGCCGTCGGGGCCTTTCTGGAAGCCGCCGACGTCATGTACCTGGGCGCCGATCAGGTGGCCCAGGCCATGCGGGAAGAAGGTGTTGGTGACATGGCTGGCGACGGCCTCCTCGGGCGACATGCGCAGGAAGTCGTGCTCGACGAGCAGGTCGGCCAGCAGGCGGTGGGCGTGCATGTGCAGTTCGCCGTAGTCCTGGCCGTCGCGCACGCGCGAGCACAGCGCCTGCTGGTTGGCGTCCATGGCGTCGATCAATGCCTGGAATTCGCCGGCTTCCGGCGTGGCCCAGGTGCGCGTGATGTCGCTGGCGTAGCCGGCATGGGTCGCGCCGGCGTCGATCAGCATGGTCAGGCTTTCGGCCGGCGAGTGGCGGTCGAAGCGGTCGTAGTGCAGGATCGCGCCGTGCGTGTTGAGCGCGACGATGCTGTGGTACGGCAGTTCCGCGTCGACCTGCATGGCGCTGTGCAGGTAGGCCATGTGGATGCCGAACTCGCTTTCGCCGGCGCGGAAGGCGGTCTCGGCGGCCTTGTGCGCGCGCGCGCCGATGCGGTTGGCCTCGCGCATCAGTTCCACTTCGTAGGGCGTCTTCCAGGCGCGGTGGTAATGCAGGCAGTCCAGCACCGGCTGCGGGTTGTCGGGTACGAAATCGCCGACCGCGTCCCGGGCTTCGCCGATGATGGCGCACTTGCCCGGGTTTTCCGGCAATTGCGCGGCCAGCTCCTCGACGTCGCGCACCGGCACGATGTCGAAATGGTCCACCCAGTAGCCTTCCGGCCGTTCGGGCACCGGGTGCCAGAAATCGTCGGGCTGCATGAAGACCAGGCGCGGTTTCTCGCCCGGCGTGTAGATGATCCAGCTGCCCGGGGCGCTGGCCAGCGGCACCCAGTGCTTGAAATGCGGGTGCACGGCGTAGGGATGGCCCTGGTCGTCCAGGAACTTGCCGACCGGGCGCCCGGCGGCGATGGCCAGGGTGCCTCGCCCGGCGGCTTCGAGCGCCGTGTCGGCATGCTGGCGCAGCGTGGCCAGGTGCTGGGAATAGAGCGAGTCGAGGGGGGTGTTCATGCCGTCTCCTGTACTGCGTTTGCCGATGGCTGCGGGCACGAGGCCGACGCGCCGGGCACCGGAGCCATGCGGGCGGGGATGGATTGATGCCGTCCGCGGACGTGTTCGTCCGCACGCCGGTGTGAATGCGCGGCGCCCATGATGACGCGTACGGGGCGCGGCTGCCAACCCGGGCGGCGCTTGCGCGGGGCGGTTTTCAGGCCGGCAGCGCGAGCCAGGCGTTCAGTGCTTTGGCGTCGTCGGCATCGATGGCGATGATGCGATGGCCGACCCAGACCTTGCCCGCGTGGGCGGTGCGCCGGTGCCAGAGTGCCTGCACCCCGACCTCGATGGCACGTTCGTGGTTGCCCGGGCCGGGCAGCGACAGGCGCAACTGGAAGATGGCTTCGTCGGGCGGCGCGTGCGGGCTGATCAGCATCAGGCCGCCGGCCGACAGGTCGCCCAGCTGGCCGACGCGGCGGCCCGTCATGACGTCGGTCACTTCCACGGCGAACCCGGTGCGCTTGCGGTGATCGTGGCGTTGCTCGCCATGCCTGCCGGATGGATGGTTCATGGTTTCAGGCTCCGCGTGCGTCGAGGCCGGCGTGCGACTGGCTGGCGCGGCGCAGGTTGCTGGTCAGGCCGCGCCAGGCGCGATCGAGCATGTTTTCCCGGGTGTCCGGCTTTTCGCGCATCCGGCCGTGCGCGATGCGCCGGGCCAGTTCGTCCAGGCCGACTTCCTCGCTGCGCCGGCCGCGCCGGTTGACCAGCAGCGCCTGCCCGGACATGGTCGAATACCATGCCAGCTTGCGCTCGACGGTGCGCCCGGTGTCGGCGTCGATGCATTCGAACCAGGTGCCGAACGGCAATTTCCGCAGCCGTTGCCGGAGGGATTTTTCGCGCGGGTCGATGCTTGCCGCGCGCGCGGGCCGGGGCGCTTTCGTCGCCCGGACCGGCTTCGTGACGGGGCCGTGGTCCGCGGCGTTCCGGGCGGTGTCCGCCGGCGGTGCGGGGCGTGTCTCGGGCCCGGGTGGCGCGGGAGTGGCCGCCGGGGACGGTTGCGGCGTCGACGGGGTTTCGACCGGGTTGCCGGCCGCGGGCGCGGTGCCGTGCGCGGGCGGGTGCTCGCCCAGCCGCTGCTGCTGCTTCAGGCGCATGACCAGCGCGGTGGCGCTGGGGGCGTCGTCGGATTGCGGCCGGGCCTTTTTGCCTTGCGTCGTCAGGCACTGCGTCACCAGGGCGGCTTCTTCCGCGCTCATGCCGATCTGGCGCAGGCCGGCCTGCACGTCGCGCTGCAGTTGCGCGCGGTCGGTGACCGGCGCCAGTCCCAGCAACTGGTCGGTCATGGCCAGCCGTGCGACGCAGGCGGGGTGCTTTTCGCCGTGCCGCACCAGGGTCAGCGTCAGCACGTCGGTCCAGGCCAGGTTGAGCAGCGCGCGCTGCAGGCCGTGCGGCGAGGAACGGGCGAAGCGCTCGGCCATCAGTGCCGCGGCGCGCCGGCATGCCTGGTCGAGGCGCTCGCGTCCCTGCATGGCCTTCACGTGGCGTTTTTCCGCCGCCTGCGCGCGCAGCTTCAATTCGCCCAGGTGGTTTTCGATGTCGGCCAGCAGGCTGGTGTAGAGGCCGGCGCTGGGCGGCTCGTGGCTGGCGCGCTCGATCAGTTGCTCGAGCTTGGCCTGGATGCCGCGGTCGGGTTCGCCGCCGGGCGCGTCCAGCCATTCGTCGGCGGCCTCGGTGACGGTGCCGAGGAAACGCCGTGCCGGGTGCTCGCGCTTCTCGAAGAAGTCGTGGTCGGTGACGGCCATGCGCAGCATCGGCAGTTCCAGCCCGCCCAGCACGGAGCGGGCGTTGCCGCCCTTGGGTACCTGCTTGCCCATGTGTTCGAACAGCATCGCGACCAGCTCGACGGTGTCGTTCTGCTCGGTGCTCAGGCGCGTGGGCGGGCTGCCGGCGGGGCGGCCGGCGTTGAGCTGCTCCAGCAGTTCCTTGCGCAAAAGCTGGGCGCTGCGCAGTTCGCGGCTGGCATGCGCGGTGACCTGGCTGAGGTGCTGCTGCAGGGCGTCCAGCGCGGTCTGCAGTTCTTCCGTCGAAGCCACGGCCCCGTCGCCGTATCCTTCCGTGCCGCCGCTGCGCCGTTGCGCCAGCAGCTCGCGCAGGCTGTCCAGCACGGCGATGGGTTCGCCGGGAGAGGTGCCCGCGGCGCCGCTGTGTTGCGCGGGAGCGCCCTCGGCATGCGCCTGCCGCGAGGCCGCGCCGTGACGCGCCGGCGCGGGCGCCACCGAGTAGGCGCGCAGTTGCGGTAGCAGCCCGTCGGCCAGGAGGTGCCGGTTGATCATCTCGTAGAAGGGCCCGATGCGACGCATCAGCTCGTGGTCGAAGCAGGCGAACAGCTGCAGGTCGTGCTCGCTCGGGAGCTCCAGCGGCGCCGTGGCATCGCGGAAGGCTGTGGTCAGGGCCTGCGGCCCCAGCGGCTGGTCGGCGCCTTCCAGCGGGGGCGAGCCAATCAGCACGGCCAGGCGGTAGCCCAGCTCGAACAGCGTCGGCCCCGCGCGCGAAATGCCGCGGGCGGTGATTTTCTCCAGCGTCGCGGTCATTTCCTGCTCGACCGGGTTGATCAGGCTGAGGGACAGGTCGGCGTCGCCGGCGACGGGCGCGGGGCAGGGTTCGCCGATCCGCTCCAGGCTCCGGGCGATGGATTCGATGAACGCCTTTTCCACCTGTTTCCGGCCGCGCAACAGGGTCTCGCGGCTGTTCATGTAGGCCTGTTGCTCGATGCCGTTGCGGGCGCGCTCGGCCTGTTCGAACAGGTGGTCCGTGAAGTTTTCCAGTGCCCGCTGCAACGGGGCGCACAGCCAGCCCGAGGCCAGCACGTGCAGTTCCTCGATCAGGCGGCGCGTGCGCGTCGGCCACTGGCTGTTGGAGAAGCGATGGGACGGTTCCGGCGTCGACGCGCGGCGCCGGGAAGGTTCGGCTTCCATGGCAGACCCTTGTTCCCCCTGTTGAACGGAACTGGAGTTTATACCGGATTTTGCGCCTTTACCATACCCGAAACAGGCTGTCCAGCAACTGCATCACGGTCCATGAAGAGCATGATCACGTCGTTGAGGAAGCGCTGGCCCAGCGGCGTGGTGCGCAGGACACCGGCGTCGGCCTCCAGCCAGCCGCGCCGGCGCGCCTCGGCCAGCGGCTTTTCGATGGCGTCCGCGGGCAGGCCGGTGCGGGCGCTGAACCGGGCCAGCGGCGTGCCGTCGAGCAGGCGCAGGGCGTTGAGCATGTATTCGAACGGCAGTTCGTCGCTGCCCACGAGCTGTTCGCCGGCCGTGCGCGCGGCGCCGGCGGCGTTTTGCATGTAGGCCAGCGGCTGGCGGACTTTCCAGCGGCGCCGGATATGCGGTCCCCGGTTCCCGGTCCCCGGTCCCGTCACTTTTGCATGTGCTCCCGCCCCGATGCCGAGGTAATCGCCGAAGGCCCAGTAGTTGAGGTTGTGCGTGCAGCGGCGGCCGGGCCGCGCGTAGGCGGAGACCTCGTACTGCGCGTATCCGGCGTCGGCCAGGCGGGCCTGGCAGGCCTCCTGCATGTCCCAGGCCGCGTCGTCGTCGGGCAGCGGCGGCGGATGCTTGGCGAAGGCGGTATGGGGTTCCAGCGTCAACTGGTAGTGCGAAATGTGGGTCGGCGCCAGCGCGACGGCGCGTTCGACGTCGGCCAGCGCGCCGTCGA
>CAZBZD010000137.1:0-5089 GCA_964496295.1 uncultured Rhodanobacteraceae bacterium
TCGCGATGCAGCCACGCCGCCACGCAGCGCACGCCGTTGCCGCACTGGCCGACCGGATCGCCGTCGGCGTTCCAGATGCCGTAATGGAACGCGCTGGCGTCGTCGCGCGCCGGCTCGACCGTCAGCAGCTGGTCGAAGCCGATGCCGGTGTGGCGGTCGGCGAGGGCGCGGATGCCGGCCTTGTCGAGCGCCAGCGGGGCATGACGGGCGTCGATCAGGACGAAGTCGTTGCCCAGGCCGTGCATCTTGGAGAAGCGTCGCGTCACGGCTGCCGGTCTGCCGCCGTCGATGCCGCCGGCGCCGGTGTGGTCGCGGCGGCTGCCGGCACGGTCGCCGCCGCTGCCGGACTTGCGGCCGCGGGATCCGCCGACGCGCGCACCAGCGGGCCCTTGTTGCCGCAGGCGGCAAGCAGCAGGATCAGGATCAGGATCAGGACGGAGGCGGGCAGCAGGAATCGGCGCATGACGGACACTCTTTGCACGAATGCACGGAGTATAGGGCACCTCGAAAACTCCGCTTCCACGGGAAATCCCGAAAAACCGCCTTTCCCGTACCTGCGCCGCATGCAGCGGCGCCATGCCGGCTGAGCCGTTCAGAAGGCGAAGCGCGGGCGCGACCGCCGGCGACGCAGCCACGCGGCCAGCAGCATCAGCGGCAGGCGTGGCTCGGCGACCAGCAGCATCAGCAGCGGCGTGGCCACCAGCCACAGGGCGGGACCCCAGCCAAGCAGCGGCGTCCAGCCGGTCAGCGGCGTGAACAGCAGGATCAGCATGCCCGCAACCAGCCACGCGGCCAGCCACGGCAACCAGGGGGACGACGATGCGGTGCGGCGACGGGTCATGACGTGCTCCGGATGAATGGACTTGCACCCACCATGCCGGTCGGTCATCTCAAAGCCTGCGACGGCGCGGCTAGAATGGCGGCAGACCCCACGGAGCCATCGCATGAGCCCCGACATTCCCCGCTATGCCGTCTTCGGTCATCCCGTCGCGCATTCGTTGTCGCCGCGCATCCAGCGTGCCTTCGCGCACCAGTTCGGCATCGACCTCGACTATGACGCGACCGACGTGACGCCCGAGGCCTTCGCCGGTGCCGCGCGCGCTTTCTTTGCCGCCGGCGGCGCCGGGGCCAACGTCACCGTGCCGCACAAGCGCACCGCCTTCGAGCTGGCCGCCGCGCACACGCCCGCCGCCGCGCGCGTGGGCACGGCCAACGTGCTCACGCCGCGCGCCGACGGCACGCTGGAAGCGCACAACACCGACGGCGACGGCCTGGTGCGCGACCTCGCCGAACGCCATCGCGTGGACCTGCGCGGCCACGACACCCTGCTGCTCGGCGCCGGCGGCGCGGCGCACGGCGTGGCCTGGGCGCTGCTCGATGCCGGCGTGGAACGCATCACCGTCGTCAACCGCACCGCCGCCAGCGCCGAGGCGCTGTGCGACCGGCTCGGCGAGCCGGCGCGCGTGCGCAGCCGCTACTGGGAAGACCTCGCCTCGATCGGCAGCTACGATCTGATCGTCAACGCCACCTCGGCCGGCGTCACCGGGCAGGCGCTGGAACTGCCCTTCAGCCTGGTCGGCGCGCGCGCGCTGTGCTACGACCTGTCCTATGGCAGCGCGGCCGCCGGTTTCCTGGCCTGGGCACGCGCCGCCGAGGCGAAGTTCGCCTTCGACGGCCTGGGCATGCTGCTGGAAACCGCCGCCGACGCCTTCGAGGTGTGGCACGGCCGGCGGCCGGACATCGAGGCCGTGTTGCGGCAGTTGCGGCCCGGCGCCTGACCCATTGCCGTTGCAGGGCACTTCCAAAAACCCACCGTCCCGGCGCATGCTGCGGCTCGAAACGGCAGGTCGGGTCGTGACCCGACATCATGTCGGGTTGATGAAGCCGGCCCGATCTACCGAAACGGAACAGGGGTTGCATGAAAGGTGGTTTTTCGAGGTGCCCTGCAGGGAATCTCGGATAACCTCGGTTGCCCGGGCGTTCATGGCGGGCAGTGCTCGCCCTACTCGTTGCAATCGTGCGCAAGGGGGGGTTGAGGTTCCCTATAACGATGATGGGTAGTCCAGGTAACGGTTCTTGAGTTGCACGTAATGCGCGGCCGAATAGTCGAGCTGCTCGATCGCGCCCGCGTCCAGCACGCGCACGCGGCGCGCGGGATTGCCCAGCCACAACTCGCCCTCGCCGACCGTCTTGCCTGGCGGCACCAGGGCGCCGGCGCCGACGAAGCCGTGGCGCTTGACGATCGCGCCGTCGAGCACGGTGGCATGCATGCCGATCAGGCAGGCGTCCTCCAGCGTGCAGGCGTGCACCACCGCACCGTGGCCGATGGTGACGTCGGCGCCGATCAGGCAGGGCCGGCCGCCGGGCGTGTACGGGCCGTCGTGGGTGACGTGGACGACGGCGCCGTCCTGGATGTTCGTGCGCGCACCGATGCGGATGCGGTGCACGTCGCCGCGGACGACGGCGCCGGGCCACACCGACACGTCGTCGGCCAGCTCCACGTCGCCGATGACGGTGGCGGCCGGGTCGACGTAGACGCGTCGGCCGATGCGCGGACGGATGCCGTTCCAGGATCGAATCGATGTCATGCGCCCATTGTACGGTGGCTCGCACCATGCCACGTGCCCTCTTCCAGCGCGCGCCGGGTGTGGCGGTAGCCCGCCTCGACGGCATGGTCGTAGGCTTTCCAGTCGAGCAGACCGACCTCGGTCAGCGACGGCGTCAGCAAGTGGTCCGCCAGTTCGCGCCGGTGCGCGCTGGCCACTTCGGTATTGACCATGCCGGCGCGCAGCAGGATCGGCAGCAAGCCGGGCCGCGCGTGCTGCAGCGACTGCACCAGCACGCGCCAGGCCGGGGGCAGCGCGCATTCCTCGATGCGCGTGCCCAGCGCGTCGTCGGCGCTGATGTCGCAGGCGATGATGTCGGACAGGCCGGTGTCGCACATCACGTCGGTGGGCAGGTTGTTGATGACCGCGCCGTCCACGTAGACCTGGCCGCGGTGCAGCACCGGCGGCAGGATGCCGGGAATGGCGCTGGACGCGCGCAGCCAGTACCACAGGCGCCCGGCCCGGCGCACTTCGGCGCGGCCGCTGGTGAGGTTGGCCGTCACGCAGAAAAAGGCCAGCGGAAGGTCCTCGATGTCGGCCTCGCCGTAGGCCTCGCGCAGCAGGGCCACGGTACGCCGGCCGCGGCTCAGGGCGACCAGCGGCAGGGTGCGGTCGGCCAGCGGCCTGCCGTCGACGAAGGCGTGCTTGTAGGCCCGGTACATTTGCGCGTCGTCCCACTCCATGGCCACGCCGGCGCCGATGATCGCGCCGATGCTGGTGCCGCCGACGGCGTCGATCTCGATGCCGGCCTCGCGCAGCGCGCGCACCACGCCGATGGCGGCGAAGCCGCGCGCGCCGCCGCCGGAAAACACCAGCCCGGTGCTGTGCCGGGTCAGCAGCCGCGCCAGCCGTGCCAGGTCGCGCTGCTGCAGGCCGCCGCGCACGTGATGCTGTTGCGGCGGACGCGTGAACGCGGCGTGCCAGCGCCGCGCCGCGCCGGGCAGGATCTCCGCGCCCGGGTGCAGCAGCAGCAGGTAGCGCGGCCGCTCCCACGCCGCATGGGTGTCCAGCGCCGCGCGGTCGGGCCAGGCTTCCGCGCGGCGGCCGGCATTGACCACCAGCAGCAGCGCGTCGGCCTGGCGCCGGCACAGTTCGCGCCAGGCGGGGTCGGTGCCTTCGTCGACGTACAGCACGAAGCGCACCTCGTGCTCGCGTTCGGCAAACCAGCCCGAGTCGCGGCCCCTGCCCTTCGCCGCGTCCACCAGCAGGCATTCGCCGTAGGGCGCGAGCGCGCGCCGCAGGTGTTGCGCCAGCCCGCGTGCCGGCACATGGCGATCGAACGGCAACACGGCGAAGGTGCGCGGCAGGATCGTGGGCGGGTTGCGGCTTTCTTCCAGCAGCCGTTCCAGCGCCAGTTGCGCGGCGCCCAGCATGGCTTGCGGGTGCTGGCGGATCAGCGCATCGAAGCCCGCGCGCGGCAGGCGCAGCAATTCCGAATCGCGCAGCGCGCGCAGGTCGAACGCGCGTGCCTGCCGGGTCAGCATGCCGAACGCGCCGACCGTCTGCCCGCTGTCGACCAGGTTGACCAGTTGCGGCGCGCCGCCGGCCTCGGGTACGCGGAAGGCACCGAGGCTGCCGGACTTGAGCACGTACAGGGCGTCCGGCTCCTCGCCGCGCGCGAACAGAAGCTGCCCGCCGGGCACCGACATCGCCGCCATCTCGCGTTCCACCGAGGCCAGCTCGGCGTCGTCCAGCCGTCCGAACACCAGGTTGCGGCGCAGCAGGTTTCGCGTGTCGAGCAGGCCTGGGGTCATGCGTGTCGGTCCTCGGGAGCCGGAGTGTCCACGATCAACCTCATCGTGCAACGATTCTATCGAAAAGCCGCGCGGAGGCACCGGTACGGGCTCACCGTCAAGCATGCTTCATGCAACGCGGATGGCATTGGGTGGACAGGAAAGCCCATGCGCATACGACCGGCTTTCGGCGGGCAGTGCCCGCCCTGCTTGTTGTCGGCGCTTGACCTTTTATGGTTTGCATCACAAACTTGTTTGCACCTGTACAAGGTGCCGTGTCATGCAGACCTCCCGATTTTCCGTGGAGCAGTTGAGCGAGCTGGAAACGCTCACCCATCGTTACGCCCGTTATTCGCGCAGTGCCGGCGGGCTCGCCTCGGTGCTGGGCGGCGTGTTTTGCCTGGTGTCGTACCTGGTCGGCGGCTTGCTGCCGGTCACGCCGTGGGTGCGGGCCATGCTGGTGGCCCTGCCGATCGCGTGGGTGCTGGTCAAGCAGTTGATGGCGCGGCATTACTACCAGCGCATGGGGCATGTGGAAGAGCGTGAAACCGTCGCCGAGCGGCGCACCCATTGGTTCGGCGTGGGCGTGACGTTGCTGGTGGCGGTGCTGGTGACGATTCCGGCCCTCCGCGACCATGCGCTGACACCCGGCCGGCTGGGTTACCTCGGGCTGCTCTGGGTACTGGTGCTGGCCGCCTGGCGCTGGTTGCGCAGCCCGCTGGATTTCATCGTCGGCGTGTTCCTGTTCTG
>CAZBZD010000138.1:0-5052 GCA_964496295.1 uncultured Rhodanobacteraceae bacterium
ACTTGCCGAAGTCCATGATGCGGCACACCGGCGGATCGCCGTTGGGCTGGATTTCCACGAGGTCGAGCCCGGCCTCGCGGGCCATGTCCAGCGCATCGTCGCGCGAGAGGATGCCGGCCTGTTCGCCGTCGGCATCGATGACGCGCACGCGGGGCACGCGGATTTCGTGGTTGCGACGATTGCGCTTGTTGTCTGGGGTGGCGATACGAGTATCTCCTGCAGGGTTTTCGGTCGAATGGCCGCGAAGCGGTCAGTGCTTCGCGGTCTCCAGTCGCGCGGCGAATGCATCGAGGGACATGCTGCCCAGGTTCTTGCCGTCGCGACTACGCACGGACACCGTCCCGGACTCCTTTTCGCGGTCACCGACCACGAGAAGCCACGGCACCTTGTCGAGCGTATGCTCGCGGATTTTATAGCCCACTTTTTCGTTGCGCAAATCCGATTCCACACGCAAACCCTTGCCTGCAAGGGTTTTTGCCAGGCTTTCGGCATAGTCGGCCTGGGCATCGGTGATGTTCATCACCACGGCCTGCACCGGCGCCAGCCAGTCCGGCAGGTTGCCGGCGTAATGCTCGAGCAGGATGCCGATGAAGCGCTCCATGGAGCCGACGATGGCGCGGTGCAGCATCACCGGGTGCTGGCGGTCGGAGTTTTCGTCCACGTACTCGGCGCCCAGGCGCACCGGCATGGAGAAGTCCACCTGCATGGTGCCCACCTGCCAGTCGCGGCCGATGGAATCCTTCATGTGGTACTCGATCTTGGGGCCGTAGAAGGCGCCCTCGCCGGGCAGCTCGTCCCAGGCCACGCCGGCCGCGCGCAGGGCGTTGCGCAGTGCGTCCTCGGCCTTGTCCCAGACCGCGTCGTCGCCGATGCGGTCCTCGGGACGCAGGGCGATCTTGACCTCGATGTCGTCGAAACCGAAGTCGGCGTAGACCTTCATGGCCTGGGCGTGGAAATCGGTCACCTCGGACTCGATCTGGTCGGGCGTGCAGAACACGTGACCGTCGTCCTGGGTGAAGGCGCGCACGCGCATCAGGCCGTGCAGCGCGCCGGAAGGCTCGTTGCGATGGCAGGAACCGAACTCGCCGTAGCGGATCGGCAAATCGCGGTAGCTGTGCAGGCCGGCCTTGTAGATTTCCACGTGGCCGGGGCAATTCATCGGCTTGAGCGCATAAACACGTTTTTCCGACTCGGTGAAAAACATGTTTTCCTGGTAATTGTCCCAGTGCCCGGATTTCTTCCACAGGCTGACATCGAGGATTTGCGGCGCGCGCACTTCCTGATAACCGGAATCGCGGTACACCTTGCGCATGTACTGCTCGACCTGCTGCCAGATGGCCCAGCCCCTGGGGTGCCAGAACACCATGCCGGGGCCTTCGTCCTGCTGGTGGAACAGGTCCATGGCCTTGCCCAGCTTGCGGTGGTCGCGCTTTTCGGCCTCTTCCAATTGGTGCAGCCAGGCCTTCAACTCCTTGTCGTTGTGCCAGGCGGTGCCGTAGATGCGCGTCAGCATGGCGTTGTCCGAATCGCCACGCCAGTAGGCGCCGGCCACCTTCATCAGCTTGAACGCGCGCAGCTTGCCGGTGGACGGCACGTGCGGGCCGCGGCACAGGTCGGTGAATTCGCCCTGCGTGTACAGCGACAGTTCCTCGTCGGCCGGGATCGATTCGATGATCTCGGCCTTGTAGTCCTCGCCCATGTCACGGAAGAACTTGACCGCCTCGTCGCGCGACTTGACGGTACGCGAAAGCGGCAAATCCTCCTTGACGATCTTGGCCATCTCGGCCTCGATCTTCGGCAGATCCTCGGGCGTGAACGGCGTCTCGCGCGCGAAGTCGTAATAGAAGCCGTTGTCGATCACCGGCCCGATGGTGACCTGGGTGCCCGGATACAGGCGCTGCACGGCCTGCGCCAGCAGGTGCGCGGTGGAGTGGCGCAGGATCTCCAGCGCCTCGGGGCTCTTGTCGGTGACGATTTCCAGGCTGGCGTCGTGGTCGATGACGTGACTGGCATCCACCAGCTGGCCGTCGACCTTGCCGGCCAGCGTGGCCTTGGCCAGGCCGGCGCCGATGGAAGCGGCCACGTCCTGGACGCTGACAGGGTGCTCGAAAGGCTTCTTGCTGCCGTCGGGGAGAGTGATTTCGATCATGGTGCGTATGTGTGTGCTTTTTTTGAAAAGTCCGCCAGGGATGGCGGGTTGATCCTTGCCGTCAAGGAGGACGGCCTTGAATACACCCCGCGCATAAAAAAAGGACGCCAAGCGTCCCGAAGATGGCTGGGCGTTACAGGTTCAGGATGAGAAACACGTAGTGTCCATGTCGCACGCTCGACCGGCAGTTGACTGCGGGCCACCTCTGGTTCATCGACGATTCCTGTTCCGGAAATTAGCTCCCGGGCCGGCGGCTGTCAATGGAACCGGGGCGCCGCGGCCACGAGCGTCCTTGCGGGACGGCATGCCCCCGGCAATCGCCTGCAGGGCAGGCTCCCGCAAGCCGAGGGCGCCGCTCCCGCTCCTCGCCCCTCAAAAATAGAATCCGAAATTGATGTTCAAACGGTGCTCGACCTCGCCGTCGCCAGCCATGGAGCCGCCGATGAAGGGCTGGTTGCGCGCGGTGACGTAGTCGATGTAGGTATAAAGGTCGCCCGCCGAGACGCCGATGCCGAGCACGTTCATGAAGGTGCCGGGCAGCATGCCGGACTTGTGCGTGACCAGCGAATAGTCGTTGTAGAAATCCAGTGCCGCGATCGGGCCCCAATCGACCGGAAGGTGATAACGGGCATTGAGAGTGTAGCTGTCGGCCCTGGCGGCGATGGTGTCGTAGAAGGCGTAGGCGCCCACGGCCAGGCGCGTGGCGCCGCTGTCGGTGTCGTAGTCGTAATGCGATGCCTGGGCCTGGAAGTTCCAGCGCTTCCAGTTGACGTTGGTGTGCAGCGCATACGCCTTGTAATGCCCGATGCGCGAGGTGGCGTCGTCCAGCCCGCCGTACAGGGCCGAGGCGCCCACTTCCCACTTGAGCTGGTCCGACGGCGTGAAAATGCGCGCCACGCGCACGGCGGTGGTGTCGACGGCGCCGGCCGGGTGGGCGGGTTCGGCGTAGATGCCCTCGCCCGGCTCGCGCACGCCGAGCACGTTGTACGAATAGCTGTCGATGCGGCTGCCGCCGGCGTCCACGCCGCCGGTGCTGTCGTTCTTGAAGAACGCCGCCTGCACGTTCCACTTCTTGCCGGCATACACGTACTCGGCACCCATCGCCTGGGTGTCCTCCAGGCCGATGTAGTAGTTGGAACTGAAGAAATAGTTGTGCGAGTTGTAGGGCTGGTTGCCGAAGGGGATGCGCGTCAGGCCGATCTGCAACTGCTGCTTGTCGTCGAAGTCGTAGCCGACCCAGGCGTGCTGGATGGCGCTCATGTACTGGAACCAGCGCCACTGCGCGTCGAGGAGGATGCCGTGCACCTTGCCGTGCAGGTCGAGGCGGAAGATGTCGAAATCCTGGTCGCCGACGCGGCGCACGTTGTTCCGGTTGTAATCCTCGTAGCTGTACTGGAAGCGCATGGCGCCGCCCAGGGTGATGCCGGTGTCCCGGGTATGCGAGGTGGAGGTGTCGGCCTTGGCCACCTCCTGCCCGGTCGCGGGGACCTCGTCGTCGCCCGAC
Organism: uncultured Rhodanobacteraceae bacterium; assembly: GCA_964496295.1. Lineage (GTDB taxonomy): Bacteria > Pseudomonadota > Gammaproteobacteria > Xanthomonadales > Rhodanobacteraceae > Oleiagrimonas. Next base: position 3,654 of record CAZBZD010000138.1, read on the forward strand.
GAGTCCTTCGCCTGGCCGGATGCGGCAGCCACCTGCTGCCCGGACCCGGTGTCGGCGGCAGCCTGTGCCTGCCGTTTCTTCAGCGCATCAAGTTCCGCCTGCAGGGCGTCGATCTGCGCCTGCATGGCCTGGATTTTCTGGTCGACGGTCTGGTCGGTATTTGCCGTCTGGGCACGTACGGGGCCCGAAATGGCCAAGGCGGTGCCTGCCGACGCCATCATGATGGCGAACGTGAGTGGTTTGAGTGTCATTCATGGTTCCTTGTGGGTGCAGCACGCATCCGGGGCATGCAGGAGCCTGGCCTCGACGCTGGTCCAGGCACGACGATCGCCTGCAGGGCAGGTTCCTCCTGCGGAAAGATCGGGCTGGGCCGGTTACTTGCCGAGCCAGGCCGAGACCTGGCCGGGGTGGTTGTCCACCCACTTTCTGGCATCGGCCTTCGGATCGGCACCGTCCTTGCGGTCGGCGGCCATCACCTTGCCCATGTCGTCGGCGGTCCAGTGGAAGGCGTCGAGGATGGCGTAGGCCCCGGGCATGTCCTGCTTGAGACCCTTGCGCACCAGGGTATCGATGTTTTCCGGTTCGCCGTAGATGCCCTTGGGATCGTCCAGGTACTTCAGTTTCCAGCGTGCCCACATCCAGTGCGGCGTCCAGCCGGTGACCACGATCGGCTTGTGCTGGCGGATGGCGTTGCCCAGTGCCGCGGTCATGGTGGCGCCGCTGCCGACGATGAGCTTCTCCGGCAACTTGTAGGCCTTGATGGCCTGCTGCGTGACGCCCATCTCGCCGGCGCCCGGGTCGATGCCGACGATGCGGTTGTCGAAACGCTTGGCCACGTCCGGCTTGGCCAGGTCGGCAATGGAGCCGATCCTGGCGTAATCGGGCACGACCAGGCCGATCTTCGTGCCCTTCATGTTCGGGCCCAGGTTGACCAGGCGGTCCCTGGTCTTGGCGTAGTAATCCTTGTGCGTCGTCGGCAGCCAGGCGCAAACCATGCCGTCCACGTCGCCGTTGGCCAGCCCTTCGTACAACATCGCGCCGGTGACCGACACCGTCTTGACCTCATAGCCCGCCTTTTCCAGCGCGGCAGCGGCCACATTGGTGGAAGCCAGGCAACTGGCCCATTCCACGTAGGCCAGTTCGACGGTGCCTCCCGCACCGGCAGTCGATGCGCTCGTGCCGGCCGGTGCCGGCCCGCCGCCGCCTTCCCCGCCGGACGAGCAACCCGCCAACGCGAGTGCCGAGGCGGCAAGACAAGTGGCGAGCAGCTGGAAAGCCATGCGAGTTTTCATGGGAATCTCCCTTGGAATCTGATGACGGGAAAGCGCTCAATCGCGCTCGTGTTTGCGCCGGCCGATGCGCTGGGTCATGCGGTCCAGGATCATGGCCAGGATCACGA
>CAZBZD010000139.1:0-5051 GCA_964496295.1 uncultured Rhodanobacteraceae bacterium
TTCGGCAACCACGACACCGGCGCCGTCGCCTGGGGCTACCACTTCGACGGCGGCCTGGTGCTGGGAGCCTCGTACGCCACCGCGTTCCACGCGCCGACCTTCAACGACCTGTACTGGCCGTCCTGGCCGGGTTTGCCGCCCAGCGCCGACCCGCACCTGAAGCCGGAAAAATCGCGCAACGCGGAAATCGACCTGTCCGCCCGCCATGCGCACTGGCACTGGCAGGTAAGCGCCTATCGCAACCGCATCGACCAGTTGATCGCGCTGGACGCCAACTTCACGCCCGGCAACATCAGCCGCGCCGTGATCCGCGGCCTGGAAGGCCAGGCGGGCGGACAGTGGCGGGGCTGGACGTGGGCGTCGTATCTCACCTGGCAGAAGCCCGAGAACGCCGACGGCGGCGCCAACGACGGCAACCTGCTGCCGCGCCGCTTCGAGCGCAGCGCGCGTTTCGACCTGGACCGCAAGCTGGGCGACTTCGGTGTCGGCGCTTCGTTCAAGGCCTTCAGCGGCCGCTACGACGACATCGCCAACACGCACTGGCTGGGCGGCTACGCCACGCTGGACCTGCGCGGAAGCTGGCGGTTCGCCACGCACTGGCAGGCGCAGGTGCGCGTGGCCAACGTGTTCGATCGCGATTACGAAACCGTGTACTACTACAACCAGCCCGGCCGCACGGCGATGCTGACCTTGCGTTACCTGCCCTGAGCGGCACTTTGCAGGTCGGGTGGGCTTCGTCAACCCGACCTGCAGAGCCGGTTTGCATGTTTCGTTGATTGATGAGCCCGTGGCGGGCAGTGCCCGCCCTACCTGTGTCCGATTCGCACGAGGGCCACATCACCCTCGAGCAGGGCGGGCACGGCCCGCCGTTTTGGTGCTACAGGTTGTAACGACGCTTGCGCTCGGGCGTGTAGTCCCACCAGGGCTTCGGATCGTCACCGTCCATGAAGCGTGTTGCCGACATGAACACGTCCAGCACGCAGGGGTCCTGCCGGGTGCCGGTCTTGCGACACAACGCGTGATAAAGCTGCAACGGATCACGTCCGGCCAGTTCGCCGGGTGTGCGAATGTCCAGCAGGGCGAAATCACGCGCCATCGCGGGACCGATGTTGGGCAGGTCGGTGAGTTTTTTCACGTGTTCGCGGCGGACCTTGGCGGGATTCATGGCGTTCTTCCTTCCAGCGCGTTTTCGATGGCTTGCAGCGCCTGCATGATGCGCGCGCGTGGCGCGCCGATGTTGAGGCGCATGAAGCCCGCGCCTTCGGCGCCGAAATCGGTGCCGGGATTGAGACCGAGGCCGCAGTCTTCGATGAAGAAGCGCTCGAGTGCGTCGTCGTCCATGCCCAGCCCGCGACAATCCAGCCACATCAGGTAGCCGGCTTCGGGCGGCGTGACGCGGAGGGGAGCCAGGTGCCCGCGCACGAACGAAACCACCTCGTCGCGCGTGGTTTGCAGATACGCCACCAACGCCGTGCGCCAGGCATTGCCGTCGCGCCAGGCGGCTTCGGCGGCGGCCAGGCTGAAGGGATTGAAGTTGTCCAGCCGGCGCGCGGCCGTCACGCGCATGACGGCTTCGCGCAAGGACGGGTCGGGCACGATCATGGCGGTCAGCGCCAGGCCCTGGAGGTTGAAGGTCTTGCACGGCGACAGGGTGCTGACGACGCGGTCGCCGGGCCGCGCGATCGCGCCCAGCGGCAGGTAGTCGGCACCGGCGTAGGCGAGGTCGCCGTGGATGTCGTCGGAAACCACGGCGAGGTCGTGGCGGCGCGTGAGTTCGAGGATGGTTTCCAGTTCGGAGCGGCTCCACACCCGGCCGACCGGATTGTGCGGGTTGCACAGCAGCAGCAGGCGTGCGCCTTCGGCGGCGCAATGTTCCAGATGGTCCAGGTCGAGCCGGTAACGACCCCCGGTTTCGAGCAGCGGGTTGGCCACCAGACGGCGGCCCGCGGCTTCGGTGAGTTCGGCGAACGGGCCGTACACCGGCGGCTGGACAACCACGCCCTCGGCCGGCCGGGTCAGTGCCGCGATGGCCACGGACAGGGCCGGCAGGGTGCCGGGCGTGAGCACGATCCAGTCGCGCTCGATGGCCCAGCCGTGGCGTTCGGCATGCCAGTCGATGATGGCCCGGTACAGGCTGTCGGGCACCCGCGTGTAGCCGTACAGCGGATGCCGCGCGCGTGCGGTGACGGCTTCGACGGCACACGGCGGCGCGGCGAAATCCATGTCGGCGACCCACAACGGCATCACGTCGGCGTTGCCGAACTTGCCCGTGCGCGCGTCGAACTTGACGCTGTGCGTGCCGGCGCGGTCGACGGCACGGTCGAAATCGAATGACGTGTCGTGATCCATGCCGGTCATTGTGGCACGCCCGCGACAGGTCCGGTCCGGCGCAAGGCGTGGCGATGCGTCCGCATGTGGCCATTCCTCGCCGCAAGGCGTCAACGAGCGGGCAGGGCGGGCACCGCCCGCCATGGAAGGGTCGTTTCGGCGGGCAGTGCCCGCCCTACGCTTGGTGGTTCAACTTGTACGCCGCCACAGGCTGGTTTCGGACAGGGTGTGCTGGAACTTGTGGCGCGTTTCGCGGATCACGAAGGGCACCTCGCGCGCTTCGCCGACCTGTTCGAAGTGCGCTGCCAGCGCCCGGCGCAGGCCGTCGATCGTGCGTACCGGCTGGCCGTCCTTTTCGAAACCGCCAAGCCATTGTTCGCGCGGCGTGTGCTCGGCCAGCCAGGTGCAGGGCGTGGCGATCATCAGCAGGCCGCCGACGTCGAGCCGTTCGTGGATCATGTCGAGGAACTTCGACGGCTCGTACAAACGGTCGACCAGGTTGGCGGCGAGGATGAGGTCGTAGCCAGTGAACTGCGGCTTGAGGTTGCAGGCGTCGCCCTGCATGAACTCCACCTTGCCGGCCACGTCGGCCAGGCCGAGGTCGGCCAGACTTGCCTCGCGCGGTTCGGTCAGTTCGCCTTCGTCGGTCACCGCGTAGCGCAGCGTTTCGCCGTTGGCCAAGGCCACGCCCTGGCGGATGAAGCGCGCGGAGAAGTCGATGCCGGTGACTGCATCGAAATGCCGGGCCAGTTCGAAGCTGGCACGTCCCGAGGCGCAGCCCAGGTCCAGCGCGCGCCGCTTCGGCGCGTCGCCCAGCGTCTCGATGGCGACCTCCACCAGGGCGCGCGGGAAGTTGGGCACGTCGAAATACGTCGCGCCATAGTGGAACTCGGCGTATTGCGACATCAGTTCGTCGGTCTCGTAATGCGAGGGCGGTGCGGGTGTGGTGTCGGCGATCACGTAGCGGAATCCGGCGTGCTGGAAGAAGTGGCGGCGGAAAGCGTAGCGCGAGTCGGGCTCGGCCTCGTTGCCGGCGGAAATCCACGAACCGCCTTTCATGATGGCGTGGCGGCCGTCGAAGGTGGGCGTGGTGAAATCATCGTAATGCGGATGCACGTCGAAGCCATCGAACGGATGGATCGGCGTTTCCGTCCATTGCCACACGTTGCCGACCATGTCGCCGAACGCGCCGTGCTCGAAGCGGCCGACCGGGCACGACGAGGCCTCGTGGTCGAGGTACAGGTTGGCGTCGTCGCCGTACGCATAGCCGCTTTCGGCGAGCATGCGCTGCCACTCGTCCTCGCTGGGCAGGCGCACGGGCCGGCCGGTCTGCTCCGCCTTCCAGCGGCAGAACGCGCGCGCCTCGTGGGCGTTGACCTCGACCGGCCAGTTCCACGGCATTGGCACCTCGCGGGTCATCAGGCGCAGTTTCCAGTCGTCGCCGTCCGGTACCCAGAACACGGGATGCGCGGCCTTGCCGTAGGCGAGCCATTGCCGGCCTTCGTCTTCCCACCAGTCGGGGCGGGCATAGCCGCCGGCCTCGACGAAGGCGCGGAATTCGCCATTGGAAACCGGCAACCTGCCGGCCTTGAAGGCGGGCACGTCGGCCTCGTGGCGGCCGTATTCGTTGTCCCAGCCGTAGCGCGGTTCGTTTTTGGAACGTCCCAGCACGACCTGGCCGGCAGGCACGTCGACCAGCGTGTTGGCCGGCGCCGGGCCGGCATCGCGGCAGGGCTCCCAGTCCGGGTGCGGTTGCACGTACTCGAGGCGATGCTGGCGGATCAGCACCGAGGAGGTTTCCAGGTGGATGCGCTCGTGCTCGATGCCCATCACGATCGTCCACCACGGATGGTCCCAGTCGACCGGCAGCGCCAGCGGCGCGTGCTCGATGAGGCCGGTGACCAGCTCGCGCACGCGTTCGCGGTAGGCCCTGACCTCGGCGATCGCCGGCCAGTCGTAATGGGTGTCGTCCAGGTCGTCCCAGCTCATCTCGTCCACGCCCACGGCGAAAACCGATTCCAGATGCGGGTCGATGCGTTGCTCGACGAGTCGCGCCAGGATCAGCTTGTTGACGAAGAACGTCGCGGTGTGGCCGTAGTAGAAGATCAGCGGATGACGCAGCGGGATCGCGCGTTCGTACCAGGCTTCCTCGCAGGCCAGGGTCTCGAACAGCGACTCGTAGCGGTCGAAAGTGGCCTGGAAATAGTCGCGCAGGGTCCGACGGAAGCCGTCCACGTCGTCGCCGGCCAGCGCCAGGCGATGCGGCAGGGGACAGGGGTCGACACGGGTGGTGCCGCGCTTGCAGGCCGATACGTTCAAGAGGATGGCTCCGGATCGAACAGGCGCGGCCCGCGTGGAAGCACGCGCAGGCCCGCGCGTATCCCGTCATCTTACAAAACCGGCCCGCGGGTGACGTGACCTGGGTCAGGGATGCGTCAGCGGCGCGCCTCGATCTCGCGCCGGAACGGCGGCAGCGCGCGCAGCATGTGGCTGCCGTAGCGGCGCGAGACGATGCGGCGGTCCAGCAGCACCACGCGGCCGGTGTCGGTTTCCGAGCGGATCAGGCGGCCGCAGTACTGGATCAGCAGGCGCGTGGCCTGCGGCACGCTGACTTCGAAGAAGGGGTTGCGGCCGCGCGATTCCAGCCATTCGGCCCAGGTCGCGCCGACCGGATCGGTGGGCACGGCGAACGGCAGCTGGGTGACGACCACGGTTTCGCACAG
>CAZBZD010000140.1:0-5039 GCA_964496295.1 uncultured Rhodanobacteraceae bacterium
CTGTGGACAACTCGCCGATGGCCTTGCACATGAAGGACTTGCCCTGGCTTGCGCAAATCTTCGCCAGCACCGCCCGATCATTCATGTCCGAAAACGGCTGGTCCGGGCGCGTCGCCGGGACTAGTCTGGAAGCATGTCCGATGCCCGTCCCGTGCCGCTTCCCGATTTCCGCGTCTGCGAGCAGGCGCGCCTGACCCGCGACGCGCGCTTCGACGGCCTGTTCTTCACCGCCGTCACCAGCACCGGCATCTTCTGCCGGCCGGTGTGCCCCGCGCCGCCGGCCAAGTCCGCGCACGTGCGCTATTTCGCCAGCGCCGCCGCGGCCGCCGCCGCCGGCTTCCGGCCCTGCCTGCGTTGCCGGCCGGAACGCGCCGCCGGCACGTCGGCGTGGCGCAGCGGCAACGCGCTGGTGGCCGGGGCGCTGCGCCTGATCGACGACGGCCTGCTGGACGACGCCCCGGTCGGCGTGCTGGCCGACCGCGTCGGCGTCAGCGACCGCCACCTGCGGCGCCTGTTCGTCGGGGTCCTCGGCGCCAGCCCGGTGCAGGTCGCGGCCACGCGCCGCCTGCTGTTCGCACGGCAATTGCTGGACCAGACCCGCCTGGGCATGACCGACATCGCGCTGGCTGCCGGCTACGGCAGCGTGCGTCGTTTCAACGCCGCGTTCCGCGATGCCTTCGGCATGGCACCGCGCGAGATGCGCCGCGGCCGCGTGCAGGGCCGCGACGACGCGCTGGAATTGCGCCTGCCGTGGCGCCCGCCGTTCGACTTCGCCGGCACGCTGGCGTTCCTGGCGCGGCGCGCCCTGCCGGGGCTGGAAACGGTGGACGGGCAAAGCTACCGGCGCCGGTTCGTGCTTGCCGGCGAACCCGGCACGCTGGAGGTGGGCGCGTTCGACGACGAACCGGCCCTGCGCCTGCGCGTGCACCACGGCAAGGTACGCGCGTTGCCGGACATCGTCGCGCGCGTGCGCCGCCTGTTCGACCTGGATGCGGACGCCGCCGCGATCGCCGCGACGCTCGAGCGCGACCGCCGATTGGCGCCGTGGCTCAAGCGTTATCCCGGCGTGCGCGTGCCGGGTGCCTGGGATCCCTTCGAAATCGCCGTGCGCGCGGTGCTCGGCCAGCAGATCAGCGTCGCCGCGGCGCGCACCCTGTGCCGGCGCCTGGTCGAGCGCTTCGGCGCGCCGATGCCGGCGTTGCAGGGCGAAGCCTGGCACGCCTTCCCGACGCCGCAGGTGCTGGCCGACGCCGATTTGTCCGGCATCGGACTGACGCGCACGCGGACGCGCACCTTGCACGCGATGGCCCGCGCCGTGGCCGACGGCCGCGTGGATTTTCGTGCCGAGCAGGGGCTGGATGCGTTCGTGGACGCGTGGACGACCCTGCCCGGCATCGGCCCGTGGACGGCGCATTACATCGCCATGCGCGCGCTCGGCCATCCCGACGCGTTCCCGGCCGCGGACCTGGTGCTGCGCAAGATGGCCGGCGGCGGCACGCCCCTGGCCGCGCGCGAACTGGAACAGCGCAGCCGGGCCTGGCGGCCGTGGCGTGCCTACTTGACCACCTTGCTGTGGCGTGCCAGCGGCGGTTGAGCCTTTCCCGAATCCGGAAGATCACGACATGAACTATCCCTCTCCCTTGTATTACGACGACCACGACTGCCCCCTGGGACGGCTGCGACTGGTGGCCGACGACGACGGCCTGACGTTCCTGGAATTGCCGCACACCAGGCATCCGTTCGACCCGGGCGTGGAGTTGCGCCATGCCCCGGCGCGGCTGGCCGAGGTGCGCCGGCAACTGGACGCCTGGTTCGCCGGCGAGCGCATCGATTTCGACCTGCCGCTCAGCCCGCGCGGCACCGCGTTCCAGCTGGCCGTATGGCAGGGCCTGCGCGGCATTCCCTACGCGCAGACCATCAGCTATGGCGAACTGGCGCGGCGCATCGGCCGGCCGCGCGCGGTGCGTGCCGTGGGCGCGGCCAACGGCGCCAACCCGCTGTCGATCATCGTGCCCTGCCACCGCGTGATCGGCAGCAATGGCAGCCTCACCGGCTACGGCGGCGGGCTTCCCGCCAAGCAGTGGCTGTTGGCGCACGAGCGCCGGCATGCGCCCCGCGAGGCGTTGGCGCTCGAATGAGCGGGTGACGGATGCTCCGGGTGTTCGGTGACGGGCAGTGCCCGCCCTGCGCGTCTTTTTGCGGGTCCGGTTTCACGGGCATCCGGCCATGCGTGCGCGCAATTGTTCGCGACGTTCGAGCAGCGGCCCACGCTCGCTCTTGAACGCGCGGTCGATGTCTTCTTCGTTGGCCTCGTACTGCTCGCGCAACGCGGCGCAGGCGGCGCGCGGCGGCAACCGCCGGCAGATGTCGCGCACGCGCACGTAATAGCCGCCGCCGATCATGCGCGGCGTGGGATCGGGCATCAGTTCGGGTGCCGACATGCCCACGCCCGCGCCTTGCCGGCTGCCGTAGACTTCGGCCAGCGGGCGCTGCCAGTCGAGCATGCCCGAAGGCACCAGGTAGGGACGCGTGCGGCCGGTCCGGCTGAGGTAGGTCTCGCCGTCGGTGGCGCGGGTGCAGCGGTACAGCCGCGGAGGCGGCGTCCGGGCCACGCGCGGAGGCGGTGCCGGATCCGGCGCGGGCGCGGGCGGCACGGTGGCCGCCGGCACGGACGGCGCGGCCGGCACGCTGCCGGGGTCGGGAAAGCGGCGCAGGATTTCCTGGCGGGCGGCAGGCGGGCAGGGCGTGTCCCGGTAGCTCACGTGGCCGCGCGCGTCGGTGCATTTGTAGAGCGTGCCGGCGATGGCGGCAGGCGCCACGAACAGGCACGGCAGGGCAAGCAGAAGCAGGCGGCGCATGCGGCCATTGTAGGCACGCCACCGCCGCTGCGGCTGAATGCGGGATCGCCGCGCTGCCCGCGTCAGAATTCGGCGTCGTCTTCCTCGCAGGCGTAGCCCACGGTGATCGCGCCTTCGCCCACGTTGACCATGCCGGTGATGCTCATCGTGCTTTCCAGCAATTCGACGTCGCATTCGGCGCAGGCATCGGCGACGAGCCGGTAGCCGGGCAGGTCGCGCATCCTGTCCAGCGCGCCGCCGTAGCTGAGGCATACCGTCGGCACCACGAGGCCGGCGCGGATGCGCCTGGCGGCGTGCCCGAACAGTGCCTCGGCGCCGTGTTCGAAGCCGCGCATCTTGGCGACCGGCTCGGTGTTGCCCTGCCAGCCGCGCAGGATCGGCTTGATGTCCAGCGCCGAGCCCAGGGTGGCGCCGATCAGGCCGACGCTGCGGTCGCCCTTCTTGCGGGCGCGGGCCCGCAGGTAGTGCAGGTCGCGCGGCAGCATGTAGCCGCGGGCGTGGCGCGCGACCTGTTCCAGGCGTTCGCGGATCTCCCCGGGCGTGCGGTCGGATTCGGCCAGGCGCACGGCCTCGGCGACCACCACGCCGGAACCGGCGAACAGGGTCTGCGTGTCGATCACGCGCAGCAGGAACTGGCCCTGCTGACCGGCCTCCCGGCGCACTTCGCGGTAGCCCTTGAGCACGCCGAAGCTGGCCTTGGTGGCGTTGGCGTGGATGGGGCTGCGCGCGGCGGTGATGGTCAGGCAGAACAGGCAGTCGCAGGCGGTGACCATGCGTTCGAGGACGAGTGCCTGGATTTCGTCGGCCGATAACGGCTCGGTGCGCGCGGAGTGGCTGCGCGAGCCCAGGTCCTCGTCGAGGAAACGCTGCACCTCGGCTTCGTCGCGCCGGTCGGAAAAGACCTGGCCGTCGATGTCGATGCGGATCGGAAGTACCGCGATGTGGTGGCGGGTGACGTAGTCCTGCGGCAGGTCGCAGGAGGCATCCATGACAAGCCCGATGCGCATGTGGCGTTCCTTTCGGACGGGGCAGCGTGCTGCGATGCGTCAAGTCTAGCGAGTGCCGGCGCTTTGCCAACCGGAACTTTTCTTATGAACTTTTCCTAGGGACATCTGATTGAATCGTCCCCGGCAGTGCCCGCCCTGCCGGGTTCGGTTGCGTCAGTGCAACTGGCGGTAGGTTTCCTCGTCGAACACGTCGACCTGCACCACCTGCTGGCGCGCCTCGCGCGCGGTGTCGAGCAACTGGTATTCCTCTTCGCTGATGATGCCGGCGGCCAGCGCCATGTCGTCGAGCATGTGCCCGGGCGCGCGTTCGAGCCGGCCGTCGCGTACCGCGTCGCGCAGCTTGGTCTCGATCGGCATGGCGCGCACGGCCTTGTCGAGCGCGGCCTCGAGCGCGCCGAGGCCGACTTCGCCGGGATCGGGGACGTGGATGTCCTCGCTGAGGTGGATGCGCGCCTCGCGGTCTTCCAGGATGGCGCGCGCCGCGCGCCGGCCGAGCTTGTCCGAGGGCGGGCGGAAGCGCGCGCCGAACGGGAACACGATGCAGCGCGCGATGGCCGCCAGCGGCCGCGAGGGCAGGTTGTCGAGCACGCCGACCAGCGCTTCCTGCACGCGATGCAGGGCCAGCGCGGCGGACCAGCGCGCGAGGTCGTAGTTGGCGGCAAGCTTGGGCTCGTCGTGGTAGCGCTTGAGCGAGGCGGCGGCGAGGTATTGCCAGGCCAGCGCGTCGGCGAGGCGCCCGGAAATCTTCTCGCGCCGTTTCAGCGAGCCGCCGAGCACGCCCATCGACAGGTCGGAGACGAAGGCGAAGGCCGAGGAGAAGCGGGTCAGGTGCTGGCAGAAGCGCGCGACGTCGTCCACGTCCGGCGCGCGCGCCAGGCGGCTGCCGGTGAGGGCCAGCAAAAACGCGCGGATGGCGCGCGTGACGACGAAGCCGGCGTAGCCGAACACGGCCTTGTCCAGGCGCTTGGGGTCCTTTGCGTCGACCGCGCGGATCAGCTCCTGCACGTACGGGTGGCAGCGGATCGCGCCCTGCCCGTAGATGATCATCGAGCGCGTCAGGATGTTGGCGCCCTCCACGGTGATGCCGATCGGCACCGCCATCCACATGCGCGACAGGCTGTTGCGCGGGCCGCGCTGGATCGCGCTGCCGGCGCGGATGTCCATGGCGTCGGAA
>CAZBZD010000141.1:0-5027 GCA_964496295.1 uncultured Rhodanobacteraceae bacterium
ATGGAAATGGATCCGGGCCGGGATGGAAACGGATCCGGGCCGGGGCGGGAAAAGGCGGTTTTTCGAGGTTCCCTGCACTGGTCATGCGTGGTCACAGCATGGATACTTGGGCGTTTCGGGGAACGATGAGGAAAACGCCCATGTCGATGACGTCCGTCGCGCGCAAGAGCGCGCTTGCGTTGATGATTGCCGCGACCTGCTGCGTTGCCCCGGCGATGGCCGGGCAGCAGGCCACGCCGCCGCCGGCGAGCACCATGCCGGTGAGCCGGCCGCAGCCGCTGCGCCCGGCGCAACTGAAGGATTTCGATGCCTACGTCGAGCGCGTGCTGAAGACCTTCGACGTGCCCGGCATCGGCGTGGCCATCGTCAAGGACGGCCACGTGGTGCTGGAAAAGGGCTACGGCGTGCGCAACGTGGAGAGCGGCAAGCCGGTGGACGAGCACACCATGTTCGCCATCGCGTCCAACACCAAGGCCTTCACCGCGGCCTCGTTGTCGATGCTGGCCGACGCGGGCAAGCTCGACATGGGCGGCCGGGTGATCAAGTACCTGCCGTGGTTCCGCATGTCCGATCCGTACGTGACGCACGAAATGCGCGTGCGCGACCTGCTGGCCCACCACAGCGGCCTGAGCCTGGGCGCGGGCGACCTGCTGTACTGGCCGACCACGGACTACACCAGCAAGGAAGTGGTCGAGCGCCTGGCGCACGTGCCGCTCAAGTACGGTTTCCGCTCGCGCTATTTCTACGACAACATCCTGTTCGGCGTGGCCGCGCTGGTGATCGAGAACGTGTCCGGACAGAGCTACCAGCAGTTCGTCAAGTCGCACATCTTCGACGTGCTGGGCATGAAGGACACGCGCTTCAACTACCACTTCATCAAGCCGGGCGATGACGATGTCGCCACCGGCTATGCCAAGTACGACTACACCACGCTCAAGCCGGTGGCCAAGCTGGCCTGGGCCAACGCTTCCGGCGCCGGCGGCATCTATTCCAGCGTGCACGACATGGCCAGGTGGATCATCACCCAGCTCGACGGCGGGGTGTACGGCAAGAACGCCGACGGCTCGCCCAAGCGCCTGTTCAGCGAGGCGCGGCACAGGGAGATGTGGTCGGTGCAGACGGCCATCCATCCGCGCAAGTCGAAGATTCCCGAGCTGGCAGCCATCACGCCGAGCTACGAGGGTTATGGCGAAGGCTGGCACCTGTCCGAATACCGCCGCCACAAGATGGTCTACCACACCGGCGGCTGGCCCGGTTTCGTCTCGCGCGTGACCATGATCCCGGACATGAAGCTGGGCATGGTGGTGCTGACCAACCAGCAGTCCGGCGCGGCGTTCCAGGCCATCACCTACCGCATCCTCGACGCCTACATGAACGCCGCGAAGACCGACTGGGTGGCCGTGTACCAGAAGGTGAACGCGAAACGGAAGGCCCGCGCCGACGAGTCATGGCAGAAGCACGTGGCCGCGCGCGACAAGAGCGCCGGCCCGTCGCTGCTGCTGGCCGACTATGCCGGCACCTATCAGGATCCGTGGTACGGCGACGTGGACATCAGCGACCACGACGGCAAGCTGGTGATGCAGTTCAGCCACACCAAACAGTTGCTGGGCGACATGACGCACTGGTCGCGCGACACCTTCATCGTGCGCTGGCGCGACCGTTCGCTCAATGCCGACGCCTTCGTCACCTTCTCGCTGACGCCGGACGGAAAAATCCGCGGCGTGCGCATGAAGCCGATCTCGCCGCGCACCGACTTCAGCTTCGACTTCCAGGACCTGCGCCTGGTGCCGGTCGCGGAAGACAAGAAGTCGTAGCCGGTCCGAGCGCCGCCGCGACGGGAAGATTGCCGTGGCAGCCGGCCCGGCCGGCTGCTACGGGGAGGCCCAGGGGTCGTAGCTGCCGAACGACCACAGGTAGCCTTCCGGGTCGCGGCAACTGTAGCCGGCGCCGCCGTAGTCCTTTTCCGAATAGTCGTCGACGATCTCGGCGCCGGCGGCCCGGGCCCGCTCGTAATGCGCGCGGCAGTCGGCGACCACGACATAGGCCGATTGCGTGTTGCGCCCCTCGTTTTCGCGGGGCGTCGTCATCAGGCGGCCGTAGGCGTTGTCGCGCACGGAGCCGAGCATGATCATGCCGTGGCCGAAGCTCAGCTGGGCGTGCGCCACGCCGCCCCGGTCGTCCTCGTGGACGGCGTTTTTCTCGAACCCGAATGCCTCGCACAGCCAGTCGATGGCGGCATGGGCGTCGTGGTAGCGCAGGCAGGGGATGGTGGTGCAGGTGGTATCGGCGGCTGTTGTCATGACGGTCTCCGGTCGGGTGACGGATGCGGACAATGCCCGTTCCGCGCGCCGGCGCGGCCATTTGCCCCGCCGACAGGCAGTTCGGACTATAGTCCCCGAGGGGGAATCGTCAAATTTCGATAAGGAGGTGCGTGATGTCGATTCTGGGCAATGTGCTGGGGGGCCTGACGGGTGGCCAGGGTGGCGGCGGCTTGATGGGGCTGGCCGGCAACATCCTGCAACGCGTGGGCGGCATCCAGGGGCTGATGAGCCTGTTGTCGAGCCACGGCATGGGCCAGCAGGCGTCATCCTGGGTCGGTACCGGCGAAAACCAGGGCGTGAGCGGCGCACAACTGGGCCAGGCGCTGCAGCAGGGCGGCGCCGGCGACCTGGTGGAGCAGGCCGCGCAGGAAATGGGCGTGGATGCCGGCCAGGTGCACGATCAACTGGCGCAGGTGCTGCCGCAGGTGGTCGACCACCTGTCGCCGGACGGCCAGGTGCCGAACGACGACGGCAGCGACATGGACTTGTCGTCGCTGGCCGGCAAGCTGTTCGGCTAGGAGCGCCACGTCCGCGGGTTCCGGCGCGGGTGCGGATTTCCGCCGCGCCCGTGCCGGTTCCGTCCGCGCCGCGGGCGGGCGCCTGCCGTGCCCGCGGGTCACTCCTTCGGCGCGCCGTCGACGATTTCCCGTGCCGCGCGCTTGATGATCGAGACCACGCGCCTGGCCTCGGCCGGCGTCCACGGGTGCGCGCGCAGCGCGTGCCGCAGCGAGTGCACGGCCTCGCGTATGACCATCGGCGCGGCCATGCGCGCGTACATCTTCGAGGCCTGTTCCATGCGTTCCATGGCGGCGTCCACGGCGACCTTGTTGTCCTGCAGGAACGCGGTGCCGGCCTCGGTGATGCAGTAGCGCTTCTTGCCGCCGTCGCCGGCCTCGACGCTGGCGTAGTCCATTTCCTCGAGCATGGTCAGGGTGGGGTAGACCGCGCCCGGGCTGGGGGCGTAGTTGCCGTCGAACATTTCCTCGATGGTGCGGATCAGTTCGTATCCGTGGCGCGGGTGCTCGGCGATCAGGGCCAGCAGGACCAGTTTCAGCTCGCCGTGGGCGAACACGCGACCGCCGAAACGGCCGCCGCCGCGACCGCCGCGAAAGCCGCCGCCATGTTCGCCGGAGCGGCCGCCACGCCCGCCGCGGCGGCCGGCGCAGCGCACGAGAACCTCGGGGTCTTCCGGATGTAAGTGGTGACGATGCCAGCCGAAGGGATGATGACGAGGATGCATGTCGTTTCTCCGTTGCAATCTAAAGATACAGTCAAAAGATATATCTTGTTGCAGGAGATGACAACCCCGCAGGGGGGTACGGATGGATCAGCGGGTCGTCAGGGCCTCGAGCACGCCGGCCACCGTGGCGTCGATGTCGCCACGGGCATCGACCGGGAATGCCGGTTCGTCGGCCGCGGGCGGTTCGAGCGTGTCCAGCTGGCTGTCGAGCAGCGTGGCCGTCATGAAGTGGCCCTTGCGCAGTTGCAGCCGCCGGCGCAGTTCCTCGCGGCCGACGCGCAGCCAGGCGAAGCGGACCCCGGGGCGCCCCGCGCACAGCCGCTCGCGGTAGCGCCGCTTGAGCGCGGAGCAGGCCACCACGGAGGATTCGCCGGCAGCCTGGCGGGCGTCCATCCAGTCGCCGATGGCGTCCAGCCAGGGGTCCCGGTCGGCGTCGTCGAGCGGCTGTCCCGAGCGCATCTTGGCGACATTGGCCGGCGGGTGCATGTCGTCGCCTTCCAGGAAGCGCCAGCCGAGGCGTTCGGCGACGCGCTCGCCGACGCTGGTCTTGCCGCATCCGGAAACTCCCATGACCACGAGCTGGACGATCGGTTTCGGCATCTCGGTCACTCCGTGATGTTGTGGGCTTCGGTGGTGGCGAGCAGTTCCGGCGACGGGCGCCGCAACTTGCGCCGGCTGATGAGCGGGTGCACCAGCACCGAGCCGACCACCACCACCACGCCGACGTAGAATAGCGGACCCATTTCATGCTGTTCGCCCAGCAGTGGAATGGCCAGCACGATGGCGTAGACCGGCTCCAGGTTGGTCGCGATCTGCGTGCCGAAGGCGCTGACGTGGCGCAGCGCGCCCAGGATCAGCACGAACGGCAGCAGCGTGCAGCCCAGCGACATCACCAGCAGCAGCCAGGCATCGTGCCAGCCGGGCAGTGGCAGGGCGGCGCCGGCGTGCGGCACGAACGGCGCCAGCACGGTCAGGAACAGCGTGCCCGCCGCCAGCTCGATGCAGGTGACGGCCAGCGGCCCGGCATGCTCCACCATGCGCTTGTTGAACGCGCTGAAGGCCGCCACGAAAACCGCCGAGCACAGGCCGATCACCAGCCCCAGGTACATGCCGGACGGGATCCCGCCCACGATCAGGGCCACGCCGGGCACCACGCCGATGCCCAGCAGCAGTTCGCGCGGATCGAACCGGCGCCCGGTGATGCGCGGTTCGATCAGGGCCAGGAACACCGGTGCCACGGCGATGCAGATCGCGCCCACCGAGGCATTGGCGAGCTTGATCGCGGCGTAGAACAGCAGCCAGTGCACGGCCACCAGCAGGCCGATGGCGGCGTAGGCGCCGATCAGCCGCCACGACATGGCGCGCAACTGCTGGTGCACGCGCGGCATCAGCAGCAGGGCGGCGACCACCAGCAGCATGCGCCACCACACCAGGGCCAGCGCATCCAGCGTGATCAATTTGCCGAA
>CAZBZD010000142.1:0-5024 GCA_964496295.1 uncultured Rhodanobacteraceae bacterium
CTGCGCGCCGAGATCGGCAAGGTGTGCGTGGAAGCCTGCCTGCGCATCGGCTACCGCGGCGCCGGCACGTTCGAGTTCCTGTTCGAGGACGGGCGCTTCTACTTCATCGAGATGAACACCCGCATCCAGGTCGAGCACCCGATCACCGAGATGATCACCGGCGTGGACCTGGTGCGCGAGCAGTTGCTGATCGCCGGCGGCGAAAAGCTTTCGATCCGGCAGGAGGACGTGACCATCACCGGCCACGCCATCGAGTGCCGCGTCAACGCCGAGGACCCGGACCGGTTCCTGCCCTGTCCCGGCACCGTCAAGCGTTTCGAGGCCGCCGGCGGGCCCGGCATCCGCATCGACACGCACATCTACGACGGCTACCGCATCCCGCCGACCTACGACTCGATGATCGGCAAGCTGATCGCCCACGGCCGCGACCGCGACACGGCGCTGGCGCGCATGCGCATCGCCCTGGCCGAGACCGTGATCGAAGGCATCAAGACCAACATCCCGCTGCAGCAGCGCATCCTGGAGGACGTCGGTTTCCAGGAAGGGCGGCAGAACATCCATTACCTGGAAAAGCGCATCGCCGAACGGCAGGAGCGGGTGAAGGCGCAGTAAGGCCGGGTCCCGGGAAAACAATAAAACGATCGCGTAGGGCGGGCACTGCCCGCCGACATGTGCACCTCATGGCGGACGGTGCCCGCCCTGCGCGCGCCTATTGACCGCTGCGGATATCTACACGCCCATGCCATGGCTTGAACTGTCCCTCGCCGTCGACGCCGCACATCAGCCGCTCGTGGAAGACGCGCTGGAAGCGCTCGGCGCGCTGTCGGTCACGCTGGCCGACGCCGATGCCGAGACGCCGGACGAACGCGCCATCTTCGAGCCCGGCGTGGGCGAGACGCCGCTGTGGTCGTGCACGCGGGTGCAGGCACTGTTCGATGCCGACGCCGACCGCCAGGCGCTGGCGCAGGCCCTCGGCCACGAGCTGCCCGGCATCAAGCCGACCGACATCGACTTCCGCCTCATCGAGGACCAGGACTGGGAACGCGCCTGGATGGACCGCTTCCGGCCCATGCGTTTCGGTCGCCGGCTGCGGGTGTACCCGTGGAACATCGAACCGCCGGCCGACGACGGCCTGGCCATCGTGCGCCTGGACCCGGGCCTGGCCTTCGGCACCGGCACCCACCCCACCACGGCATTGTGCCTGGAATGGCTGGACGGCCTCGCCCTCGCCGGCCGGCACGTCATCGACTACGGCTGCGGCTCGGGGGTGCTGGCCGTGGCGGCCCTGAAGCTGGGCGCGGCCCGCGCCACCGGCATCGACAACGACCCGCAGGCGATCACCGCCTCGCGCGACAACGCCGCGCGCAACGGCGTCGGCGACCACCTCGACCTGTACCTGCCCGACGACGCCCCCGAAACGCCCGCCGACGTGTTCGTCGCCAACATCCTGGCCGGCCCGCTGGCCGAGCTGGCGCCGTGCTTCGCGCGCCTGTGCAAGCCCGGCGCGCCGTTCGCGCTGTCGGGCATCCTCGACGGCCAGCACGACGAGCTGCTGGACGTCTACGCATCCTGGTTCGAGCAGCTCGCCGTACAGCGTCGCGACGACTGGATCCGCATCGACGGCATCCGCAAAAACCCGTAGGGCGGGCACTGCCCGCCGAAACGCACTTGCGTGGAGTTTGCGAGTGGCACGGCGGGCAGTGCCCGCCCTGCGGGCGAGCGGCGACTTGCCGGCACCGTGTCCGGGCTCTCGGTCGCCTTCCGGCGACCGGCTACAATCGCCGGCATGTTCGCGCAATGTCCCGAGTGCCTGACCATCTACGAGCTGGACGCCGCCACCCTGGCGCAGGCGCACGGCACGGTCGGCTGCGGACAATGCGGCGCCACCTTCAACGCGCTGCCGACCCTGGCCGAGGAGCTTCCCGGGGAACCGTTCGAAAGCCTGCTGGTGCATGCCTCCAGCCCGGCGCCGCCGATCCTGATGATGGCCGTGGTGCGCGATGCGCCGCCGCAACAGGCACTGTTCGAAGCCGCGCCGGCGCCCGCTGCGGACGCGGACGACGACGGCGATGCCGAGGCACCCGCGGCCGACGAAGCCGACGAACCGCCACTGCCGTTTCCGCCGTTCGTCCTGCGCCCGCGCCGGCGACCCGCGTCACGCCACACCTGGCGCTGGGTGGCGGCCTGCGCGGTGCTGGCACTGTGCCTGGTGGCGCAACTGGCCTGGGCCGAGCGCAAGCCGCTGACCGCCAACCCGGCCACCCGCCCGTGGCTGGCGGCGGCCTGCCAGCTGTTCGGCTGCCGCCTGCCGCCGGTGCGCGACACCGCGCGCCTGCAACTGCTCTCGCGCGACGTGCGCCCGCACCCGAACGTGCCGGACGCGCTGCTGATCAGCGCCACGGTGCGCAACAACGCCCCCTTCACGCAACCCTACCCGGTCATCACGATCACGCTCTCGGACCTGGACGAAAACCGCATCGCCATGCGCCGCTTCCGCCCCGCCGAATACATTCCCGACTCCGGCGTGCGCGCGGCAGGCCTCGCGCCCGGCGCGACCGCGGCCGTGATGTTCGAGGTCAGGGACCCCGGCCGCAACGCGGTGGCCTTCCAGTTCGGCTTCGAATGACGCGGCGGACGCCCCGCGCGTCACCCGCACTTAAAAAGTCGGGCCGACCCGGGTAGACTGGCACCCCTTGTCCGCACGCACATGCGCGGACCGTCGCCATCGCTTTTTCGGGCCGCGCCCGATGTTCGACCGGGGGAAACACGGGAGTGAACGCCGTCAGATTGCCGCAAGAAAAGAACGCCAGCACGGCTCCTCTCAAAAGCGCCTTGAGCGAATGCGCCAGCCGCACCGTGCACCGCTACCTGACCGACCTCGGCGACACGCCCTGCGACGAGGGCCTGCACGCTCTGGTCATGCGCGAAGTCGAAGCGCCGATGCTGCGCGAGGTGCTGGCCTGGCACGACGGCAACCAGAGCCGCGCCGCCGCCACGCTCGGCATCAACCGTGCCACGCTGCGCAAGAAGCTGAGCGCGTACGGCATCATCTGAGGGCCGCGGACCGGCCCCGTGCGCGGCGCTATAATGAGCGGCTTTCACGCCAAGGCCGCCCCATGTTCGACGCCACCCTGATTCCCGTTCGTCGTGCCCTCGTCAGTGTCTCGGACAAGACCGGGCTGGTCGACCTCGGCCGCGCGCTGGATGCGCTCGGCATCGAGCTGATCTCCACCGGCGGCAGCGCCCGCGCGCTGCGCGAGGCGCACATCCCGGTACGCGAAGTCGGCGACGTCACCGGCTTTCCGGAAATCATGGACGGGCGCGTCAAGACCCTGCACCCGGCCATCCACGGCGGCCTGCTCGGGCGCCGCCACGTCGACGACGCGGTGATGGCCGAGCACGACATCGCGCCGATCGACCTGCTGGTGGTCAACCTGTACCCGTTCGCGCGCACCGTGGCGCGACCCGACGTGGGCATGGACGACGCCATCGAGAACATCGACATCGGCGGCCCGGCCATGCTGCGCGCCGCGGCCAAGAACCACGACCGCGTGCTGGTGGTCACCGACCCGGCCGACTACGCCGAGCTGGTCGACACCCTGCGCAACGACGGCGGCACCACGCTGGCCACGCGCCAGCAGCTTGCCGCGCGCGCCTACGCGCACACCGCCCGTTACGACGGCATGATCGCCGACTGGCTGGGCGCCCACGTCGCCGACGCGGAACCGACGCCGTTCGCGCCCACCCTGCACCTCGGCCTGGACCGCGCCGCGACCCTGCGCTACGGCGAAAACCCGCACCAGGGCGGCGCGCTGTACGTCGAGGCCGACGCCCCGGCCGAAGGCATCGTGGCCACGGCGGAAGTGCTGGCCGGCAAGCCGCTCAGCTACAACAACCTGGCCGACGCCGACGCCGCGCTGGAATGCGTGAAGGCCTTCCACAAGGTGCCGGCCTGCGTCATCGTCAAGCACGCCAACCCCTGCGGCGTGGCCCTGGGCGAGAGCCTCGTCGACGCCTACCAGCGCGCCTTCGCCTGCGACTCGACCTCGGCCTTCGGCGGCATCATCGCCTTCAACCGGACGCTGGACGCGGCCACCGCCGAAACCATCCTCGGGCAGCAGTTCGTGGAGGTGGTGATCGCCCCCGCGGTCGACGCCGGCGCGCGCGAGGCGTTCGCGAAAAAGCCCAACGTGCGCCTGCTGGCCACCGGCGAGTGGCCGGAACAGGCCGCCGCCGCGCGCAACTACAAGCGCATCGCCGGCGGCCTGCTGGTGCAGGACACCGACCGCGACACGCTGCTGGTCGACGACCTCCAGGTGGTCAGCCAGCGCGTGCCCACGGCCGAGGAACTGCGCGACCTGCTGTTTGCCTGGCACGTGGCGATGTTCGTCAAGTCCAACGCCATCGTCTACGCGCACGACGGCCGCACCATCGGCATCGGCGCCGGCCAGATGAGCCGCGTGATCAGCGCCAGGATCGCCGCCATGAAGGCGGCCGAGGCGGGCCTGGAAGTGGCCGGCAGCGCGATGGCCTCGGACGCCTTCTTCCCGTTCCGCGACGGCATCGACGCCGCCGCCGCGGCCGGCGTGCAGACAGTGATCCAGCCCGGCGGCTCGATCCGCGACAAGGAGGTCATCGCCGCCGCCGACGAGCACGACATGGCCATGGTGTTCACCGGCATGCGCCACTTCCGCCACTAGGCATCAAGCACGGTTGCAGCGAGCATGGTGGGCACTGCCCGCCATGAATGCTCGGGCACAAACGAGGTTGTTCGAGGTTCCCCGCAGGGCGGGCCGGTGTTATTGCGAATCGTCGGAAGACGACGAACCGCCCCACTCCAGGATGGTGTAGAGCACCGGATTGACGGGCGGCGCACCGGCCGAGCGGGTCAGCTTGTGGCCCTTCTCGACGAAATAGGTATACGGCACGCCGTGCTTGGGGTGAACGCGCACCATGTACAGCTGACCGCCGCGGTAATACTGCTCGATCAGCTTGCCGTCGTGCTTTTCCACCTTCACCGTCGG
>CAZBZD010000143.1:0-4993 GCA_964496295.1 uncultured Rhodanobacteraceae bacterium
GGAAATGCTGCGTGCGCACCTGCACCCACTGCCGATAGGTCAGCTTGGTGCGGCCCGCGTTCCGCGCGCGCTCGTAGCCGTCGCGGCCGCCGTAGGCACGCTCGGTATCGTGGTAGTCCTGCACGGCGGCGCGGATGTCATCCTCGCCGGGCCGGTCGGGATGCTCCGCGTACTGCGCCATGATCGCCCGCACTTCGGCGTTTTCGTCACGGGTCGTTGCCCGTGGCGTGCGCTGGAATGCCGTGCCGGCGTCGCCCGGCATGCGCGGCTTGCCGTTCACCACCGCATCACGGGCCCGCTTGAGCACGTGGGCCAGGTCCAGATCGCTCATCCGGGCCATGCCGGGAAAGCCGTGGCTGCGCAGCCAGGCCTTGATGGCGCCCAGGTATTCCTTCAGGCGCTGCTTGAGCGTGGGCGGGCCATTCTGGGCGATGTGCGCGGCCAGTTCGTCCAGCAGCAGCGCCTGACGCTGGCCGCGGCTCAGGTCTTCGCGGCCCACAAAGCCCTTGCGGTAGGGTTCCAGGTCGATGCCGTTGCGCCGGGCATAGCGCATGATGCCGGGAATGCCGCCCATGGCCGTGGCCATGCGGGTCAGTGCGCGGCGCACATCCTTGCCAAACAGGGCGCGCAGTCCATAATGGCCCCACACCTCATGGAAAATGGCGCGCTCCACCCCGGCCTCGGTCGCCAGGGCCGGGTGATCCGCCACCAACCAGACGGTACCGTCATGCCACGCCGCCGACACCTCTTTTCCGTCAACACCTTCCTTCGCGGCTTTCTGCCGAAGCGCCGCCGGAAGGTCGTCGAAACGCCGGACTGCCCGGATTGCCGGCGCGTTGCGCCACCCGGCACGGATCCGGTCCGCGATCGCATCGAGTTCTTCGACGGTGCGGGCGGGCCGCGCCGGCGCTGAACCGGCCAGCCTGGCCAGGCGCTGGAACATCGCCACCTGGCCGGCCTCGGTCTCGCGCGTCTTCACGGTGTCGAAAAACGCGTCGAACGCCTTGTCGATGGCCTTGCGGCAAAACAGGGGCCTGAGCAGATTTTTTGTATCTCGAATGCGCCCCGGTACATCCTGCCGTTGCCGTTTTCACGGCTCCCCGGGCCTGGTGGCCTCGGCATTCCAGCCCATCGCGTTGTAGACGCGGTATTGCAGCAGCCCGAGGTATTCGTGCAGCGCGATGTCGGTGACGGCGAAGTTCCACCAGCCCGGCCACAAGCCGATGCGGGCCGCGAGCCAGTCGGCGCGCACGGGGACGACGTCGAGCCCGAAATGCCGGAAGTACAGGCTGGCGCGGCGCAGGTGGGTGGCGGATGAAACCAGCACGATTTGCTGCGGTCGATCATCGCGCAGCAGACTGGCGCTGAACCGGGCGTTCTGCCAGGTGTTCATGCTGCGCGGTTCCAGCAGCAGGTCGCCGGCCGGCACGCCCAGGCGCTGCAGCAGCGTGCCGTACACGACGGCCTCGGCCTTGCCGTTGCGGCGTGCATCGCCGCCGCTCGCTTCGAGCTTGCATTGCTGCCCGCTTGCCTTGCAGTCGCGGTACAGGGCGAGCGCTTCGAGGATGCGTCCGTTGGCGATCAGCGTGGGTTCCACCGTGTTGGCCGGGGTGCGCTGCGTGCCCGAGCCCAGCAGCACGATGGCGTTGCGCGGTTGCCAGGTGATGGCGGGGCGCTTGGCGTACGGGTTTTGCAGGCCGGGCAGCAAAATGGCCGGCAACAATCCGCAGCCTTCCGTCACGAACAGGAGCGCGGCCACGCCGAGGAAGGTCCAGGCCGTGCGCCGCCGCCGGATGAGGACGAACAGCAGCGCCAGGAGTGTCAGGACGATCAGTATGCGCAGCGACATGGGAGCCTCTTCGGGGCGGGAACCGGTGCGGGCTTGCGGAGCCTTGCGTGCGGCTCAGGGGATATCCGCGGCGTTCGTTTTTGCCAGTTGTTCCAGTTGCTTTCCGGTTCCCTGGATGATCACCGGCTGTTGTACCGGATCCAGCCAGCGCAGCACGCGGAGCACGTTCTGCTTCGACACGGCGGTGCATCCCGCGGTGTGGCCGTCGGGGCCGGGCCATATGTGGAAGAAGATGGCGCTGCCCAGGCCCTTGCGCACGGGGTCCATGTTGTACCGGATCACGGCGGCGTATTCGTAGGCCGGGATGCGCAGGCGTTCGAAGGAGGCCCAGCGCTCGTCCGCGTCGCCGAACCAGGTTTCCCAGTGGTTGTAGTCCGGCGAGTCGACGGCGTCGACCCAGTAGTCGTACTGCGTGGTGCGGGTGTACGGCAACCGGACGCCGTCCGGCCTGGCGCGGCTTCCGAAGGCGCGGCCCATGCGGAAGATGCCGGCCGGGGACTTGCCGTCGCCTTCGCGCTTGTGCAGCGAGATGCCGTTTCTGCCGAGCACGGCGGGCATCGGCCCCATCACCTTGCTCCAGTGGCCGGAGGCGTAGGCGTAGGCGGCCAGCGTGGCTCGCGGACCGTTCGCCGCGTCGGCCGTGACCAGGATGGCCTGCGTGGCGTCGTCGTGCGTGCGTGCCCGCTTCAGCAGGGCGTCGATCGTCGGCTTGCCGGCAGCCGAGGTGCCGGTAGTGCCGTGGCCCGCAGGGATCTGCGCCCGTGCGCCGCCGCTGCACGCGAGCAGCAGGCAGGTGGCGATGACGGCGCCGGATCGCCATCCGGGCAGCTTGCGGGTTTTGTGCGTGGGGTTCATGGGGGGCATACCGGGAGGGAGTCCTGGGGGCAGGGTAACCGGCGCGGGGGCGGGCTTCATCCGTTTTTCCGGCGGTCCCCGTGCGTGCGGGAGTGCATGGCGGGCGGGTCGTTGGGCATGGCGAAGTGTCGAAATACTTTACAAGCTGGCTGCATCGTCAAGGGTGCGGCGATTGCAAGTGGTTGATATTTCACCATGTCGATGGCGTGGCACGGCGGTTGCTTGCCTATTGCTGCGTCCAACAGGGGGCGTGTCATTCAACGAGGCGCTGCAATGAACAAGTGCAAACACGGGATCGGTCCGGCTTTTGTGCTGGTTGCCGGGATGCTGCTGTGCGGTGTCGCCGGCGCCACGCCCGTCACCATGGATTTCGACGGGCTCACGCCCGGGACTTCGGTGCATACGTACTACGATGGCGGGTGCTCGGTTCTGGCTATTGTGCCTTGGGACTGTGACGGTCAGGATTACGGTGTCGTCTGGGAAAATGCCTACACCGGCTGGTTGCCCGGTACGTTTGGCTACGCGATGCCCGGCCTGTTTCCGCTCGGCGAGATGACCATGAACGTCGCCGGCGGTTTCGGCACCGGTTTGTCGTTCGACTACGGCGGGATCACCGGCAGCGTGAGCGTATTTAGCGGCCTCGACGGCCAGGGGACGTTGCTGGCCAGCAGCCAGCTTGGCTCGGGCGGTACGGGGTTCATCGACCTGGGTTTTTCCGGCACTGCGAAATCGGCGGTTTTTTCCGGTCTTCCGGTATTGAGCGGTTTCGACAACGTCACGTTCCAGGCGGCTTCGGTTCCCGAGCCCGCGGCGCCGGGCGTGTTCGGTCTCGGCCTGCTGCTGGTCGGTGCGTTTGTCGGCTTGCGCCGGCGCACGGGTGCGGCGTCGGATTGACGTCCGTTTGCTTTGCCTTCGCTTGAGAGCCTGACGTTTCGGCGGTTCCGACGTTCGACGGCGGGCAGCGCCCGCTCTACGCGAGGTCGGCGATGGCCTTGCGGCGTGCCTTGCGCATGGCCTCGCCGATGGCCGGGCCCTGCAGCCCTTCGGCCACGAAAGGTGCGGCGGTGATGGCGGCGGCGGCGCGGCAGGCGGCGCGCAGGTAGTCGGCTTGCGGGTAGGTGTCGTCGGCGTGGCCTTTGCGGCCGCGCTTGTCGGCCTCGCAGGCGACGAGGAAGGTGTCCAGCCGTTGCGGGCGGCGCAGCGCGTCCAGGCTTTCCAGCAGTTTCAGCACCGTGGCCGGCCTGAGCTCCAGCGCGCGGTGCGCGTTGAGGTGCTGGCGGCAGGTGGCGATGGCCAGCGCGCGGTGTTCGGCAGGCACTTTCAGGCGTGCGGCCAGGGCTTCCAGCGGTGCGACGCCGCGTTGTTCGTGCTTGATGTGGCGGGGCAGCTCCTCGTGCGGCGTGAGCGCCTTGCCGAGGTCGTGGACGAGGGCGCAGAAGCCGGCCAGGTCGTCGCCGGGCGCCAGTTGCGCGGCCATGTCCACGACCATTTCGACGTGGATGCCGACGTCCACCTCGGGGTGGTGCTCGGGCGGCTGCGGCACGCCGTACAGGGCGTCGACCTCGGGCAGCAGCACGCGCAGGGCGCCGCAGGTGCGCAGGGTCCGCAGGAATGCCGAGGGGCGCGGTTCGGCCAGTGCCTTGCGGGTTTCCGCCCACACGCGCTCGGCGACCAGATGGTCGGCCTCGCCGTTTTCCACCATTTGCCGCATCAGGGCCATGGTGGCGTCGGCGACGCGGAAGCCGAGCGGTGCGTAGCGGGCGGCGAAGCGGGCCACGCGCAGGATGCGCACCGGATCCTCGGCGAAGGCGGGCGACACGTGGCGCAGCAGGCGCGCGTCGAGGTCGGCGCGGCCGCCAAAGGGGTCGACCAGCTCGCCGTGTTCGTCCTCGGCCATGGCGTTGATGGTGAGGTCGCGGCGCGCGAGGTCCTCCTCCAGCGTCACCGTCGGTTCGGCGTGGAACACGAAGCCGTGGTAGCCGCGGCCCTGCTTGCGTTCGGTGCGCGCCAGCGCGTATTCCTCGCCGGTGCGCGGATGCAGGAAGACCGGGAAGTCCTTGCCGACGGGCTTGTAGCCCAGGGCCAGCAGGTCGTCGGGGCGCGCGCCCGTGACCACGTAGTCGCGGTCGGCCGAGTCACGGCCCAGCAGCTTGTCGCGGACGGCGCCGCCCACCAGGTAGATGCGCATGGGGTGATTCTGCCACGGGTATCCGGATGAAGTCTGTTCGTTCCGGGGCCCGAAGCTTGTCCTGTGCCTGTCGAAGGGAGTTTCCCGCGCCGTTCATGGTT
>CAZBZD010000144.1:0-4968 GCA_964496295.1 uncultured Rhodanobacteraceae bacterium
AGCGCCGCGTAGTTGGTGCTGGTCCAGCCGCCGAGGAAGATCTGGCAGGCCAGGACCACGATGCCGACGATCACGAAACGGCGCAGCCGCGCATGTTCGTCGCCGTCGGCGCCGACCGGGGTGAAGCGCAGGGCGATCCAGGCGAGCAGCGCGAACGTGGCCATCCCGCCCAGCAGGTGCCCGGTGACGATGATCGGTTTCAACAGCAGCGTCACCGTCCACATGCCCAGCATGGCCTGGAAGATGATCAGGCCCAGCGTCAGCACCGCGATGCGCCACGGCCCGGCACGCGCCAGGCGCCCGGCCACCAGCACCGGCGCCAGGATCGCCAGCGCGCCCAGCAGCGAGGACAGCACGTGCTCGCCGCCCATGTACAGGCCCGTACCGAGCGCCGCGGCGGCGGCCGCGCCGACCACCGTCCAGCGCGCCCACGGCCGCGTCCATGCCGCCAGCAGGGCCAGCACCAGCACCAGCACGCCGAGGGTACCGGCGATCATGCGGTGCACCTGCTCGCGCCAGGCCTTGTGCGCCTCGAAGGGGCGCTGCGGGAAGGCCGCGTCGGCCCGGGCCACCTGGTGCGGCTGTTGCGGCCAGGTGACCTGGCCGTAGCAGGTGGGCCAGTCCGGGCACGACAGGCCGGCGTTGGACAGGCGCACGAAGGCGCCGAACATCACCACGCAGAACGCGAACAGCGCGGCGAACCAGGCCAGGCGCGCCAGCCAGGACATCGGGGGGCGGGGAGTCGCGTGCATCAGTGGATCACCTTGTGCAGGTCGTCCTTGAGGCCATCGGGGCTGAACCCGGCCGGGTAGCGCACCAGCGCGGTGCCGTCGGACTCGACCAGGACGGCCGCTACCGTGCCGGGCCGGCGCGGGCGGAAGGCGTCCAGCGCGTGGGTGGTGTCGCGGCCGTGCCGCCAGGACCGCATCAGCACCTTGCCGGCCTTGCCCGTCGGCAGCTCGCCGAGATACAGCAGGCGCAGGCGGTCCTGCTTGTCGTTGAGGGTGATGCGCGCGTTGCGCAGCAGGGTCAGGGTCTTGACGCAATCGGCGCCGCACGGGCCCTGGGCCAGCGCCACCAGCGTCATGCGCGGCGCGGCGGGGTCGCGCCACGGCCACTGGCTGCCGTCGTCCATGCTGATGGCGACCTTGCCGAAGCTGCGCTGCGGCAGGATCGGCTCGCCGTGGCTGCGGGTACCCGGCCGCCAGCCGGCATGGAAGGCGATCCATGCCGCCACGAACGGCAGCACGAAGACCGCCGCCACCAGCAGCATCTTGAAGCGGTTCAGGCGCACGGTGCGGTTGGCATCAGTCATGGGATTTCTTGCGTGTCCTTTCTGGATGGCGCCGGTGCATGACCACGAAGATGGCGATCGCGGCCGCGGCAAAGGTGAACCACTGGAAGGCATAGGCACGATGCCGCGCCGGCGGCATGGTGTCGGGCACCCACTGGCGCACGTAGACGGTGGACGGGTCCGGGTCGACCAGCAGGACGCGCGGGAACAGCCTGCGCCCCAGGTCGGCCCCGACCTGCCCGAGGTCGATGTAGATGCTGGTCTTGGGCCAGCGCGACTGCTGCGGCAGCCGGTTGCCGCCCAGCTTGAGTCCTTCGCGCGGCGGCTTCGCGTACAGGCCGTCGAGGACGATTTCGCCGTCGTCCAGGGGCGGCAGGTGCGGCAACTGGTCGGTACGCGTGCGCGGCAGGAAACCCAGGTCGACCAGCAGCCAGCGCGTGCTGCCGCGCACCTCGAACGGCGCGTACACTTCCACGCCGAGGCGGTTGGCATGGGTCCGGTTGTCGAGCAGGTAGAAGCGGTCGGGCACGAAGCGCCCGCGCACGCGGACATGCGGATAGACGTCGTCGGCCACGCCGTGCTCGACCTGGTCGAAAGGCAGCAGCGGCGCCGTGGCCGCGCTGGCGAACGTGTGCAGCAGGCCTTCCTTGTAGTCGGCACGGTGCAGTTGCCAGATGCCCAGGCGCACGAAGATCGCCACGCCGGCCAGGGTCAGCGCCACGGCCCACCAGCTCGGGCGCCGCAGGCGCATCATGCCGCCGGCCCCGCGCCGGCACCTCGACAAGATCCAGGCCGCCGGGCCCGTGCCGTTTGCGCAGACTTGTTCGGAGAGTCCCGCGACACGGACAACATGCCGCATGCAGGCCGCGCCTCGCCACGCCTTATACTGCTTGTCGATATCCGCTTCGGAATCATCGCGTGGAAACCATCTACAAGATCGCGCTGGTCGTGATGCTGTTCGTGGTCATCTTCAATCTCGGCCAGGCGCTGTATTTCATGATGACCGACAAGGGCAAGTCCAGCCGCACGGTGTGGGCCCTGACCCGGCGCATCGGGCTGTCGATCGTCCTGATCGCCATGGTCGTGCTCGGCATCTGGATGGGCTGGCTGCAACCGCACGGCATCGGCCGGTAAACGCCCATTCTAGCGACAAGCCGGAAGCATGCGCCGACGCTGCGACAGTCGGCCGCCGGTAGCGCAGCGCCTTTCGCCGGCACAAGAAAAAACCCGCCCGCAGGCGGGTTTTCCGTGGCTGCCGGCGTCCGGCTCAAAGCACGTACACGAAAATGAACAGGCACAGCCAGACCACGTCGACGAAGTGCCAGTACCAGGCCACGGCCTCGAAGCCGAAATGGTGTTCCCGGTTGAAGTGGCCCTTGAGCACGCGCAGCCAGATCACGATCAGCATGCAGGTGCCCAGCGTCACGTGCAGGCCGTGGAAGCCGGTCAGCAGGAAGAAGGTCGAACCGTAGATGCCGCTGTGCAGCGTCAGGTTCATGTGCGTGTAGGCCTCGTAGTATTCGTAGGCCTGGCAGCACAGGAAGATGGCGCCGAGGATGAACGTCATGGCCAGGAACACCTTCAGGCGCCCGCGGTGGCCGGCCCTGAGCGCATGGTGCGCGATGGTGACGGTGACGCTGGAGGACAGCAGGATCAGCGTGTTGATCAGCGCGATGCCCCACGCGTCCATGCTCTGGAAGTCGCCGCCGATGTTGCTCGGGCCATTGGTCGGCCAGGCGGCGCTGTAGCCCTGCCAGAGGTAGGCATGGGTCAGCACGCCGTGGCCGTGGCCGCCGATCCACGGCACCGACAGCATGCGCGCGTAGAACAGCGCGCCGAAGAACGCGCCGAAGAACAGCACTTCGGAAAAGATGAACCACATCATGCCCATGCGGAAGCTGGTGTCCACCTGGGCGTTGTAGCTGCCCCGGATCGACTCGCGGATCACCGACCCGAACCAGCCGAACATCATGAACAGCGTGATCGCGATGCCGACGAAGAACAGCGGCTTGCCGATGCCGTTGGCATGGTTCAGCCAGTGCGCCGCGCCGAAAAAGGTGCAGAAGAGGCCGAGGCAGCCGACCATCGGCCACGGACTGTTCTTGGGAATGAAATAGGCGCTTTTTTCAGCCATCTGTATGTCCTGTTGCCTGATCCCGGGCAGGACCGGCCTGCCCTCCGTCCTCAACGAAAACCGGCGTCACACGTGCTCCGCCAGGAAAAGCCCGAGCAGCACGACCACCACGGCGACGCATATCCACACCGTGCGCCGCACGCCGGCGCGGCGCCTGTCGGGGTCGTGACTGCCGGGAGCCCGCATCGCGTCCATCAATGGGTCACGTCACCATGGGCCAGCTGGCTGTCCTCGATGACCGGCGGCAGGGTGAACGTGTGGTGCGGCGCCGGCGAGGGAATCGTCCACTCCAGCCCGTGCGCGCCCTCCCAGACCCGTTCGCCGGCCTTCTTCCTGGCCATGTACACGGCATGGATGACGTTGTACACGAAGATCAGCTGCGCGGCGCCGAACACGAAGCCGCCGATGGAGCTGATCATGTTGAAGTCGGCGAAGGCCACGTTGTAGTCGGGGATGCGCCGCGGCATGCCGGCCAGGCCCAGGAAGTGCTGCGGGAAATACAGCACGTTGACCGAGATCGCGCTGACCCAGAAGTGCACCTTGCCCATGCGCTCGGAATACATGTGGCCGCACCACTTGGGCAGCCAGTAGTACACCGCGCCCATGATGGCGAACGCCGAGCCGGTCACCAGCACGTAGTGGAAGTGCGCCACCACGAAGTAGGTGTCCTGGTACTGGAAGTCGGCCGGCACCAGCGCCAGCATGATGCCGGAGAAGCCGCCGATGGTGAACAGGATGATGAAGGCCACGGCGAACAGCATCGGCGTCTCGAAGCTGAGCGAGCCCTGCCACATGGTGGTCACCCAGTTGAACACCTTCACGCCCGTGGGCACGGCGATCAGCATGGTGGCATACATGAAGAACAGCTCGGCGCCCACCGGCATGCCCACCGTGAACATGTGGTGCGCCCACACGATGAACGACAGGAACGCGATGCAGGCCAGCGCGTAGACCATGGCCTTGTAGCCGAACAGCGGCTTGCGGCTGAAGGTCGGCACGATCTCCGAGACGATGCCGAAC
The DNA here is from genome assembly GCA_964496295.1 of uncultured Rhodanobacteraceae bacterium. Taxonomy (GTDB): domain Bacteria; phylum Pseudomonadota; class Gammaproteobacteria; order Xanthomonadales; family Rhodanobacteraceae; genus Oleiagrimonas. Next base: position 4,449 of record CAZBZD010000144.1, read on the forward strand.
GCCGGCAAAATCATGATGTAGACCTCGGGATGGCCGAAGAACCAGAAGATGTGCTGGTACATCACCGGGTCGCCGCCGCCGGCGGCATTGAAGAAGCTGGTGCCGAAGTACTTGTCGGTGAGCAGCATGGTCACCGCGCCGGCCAGCACCGGCATCACCGCCAGCAGCAGGAAGGCGGTGATCAGCCAGCTCCACACGAAGATCGGCATCTTCAGCAGGTCCATCCCCGGCGCGCGCATGTTGAGGATGGTGGCGATGATGTTGATCGCGCCCATGATCGAGCTGATGCCGGCGATGTGCACGAAGAAGATGGTGAAGGCGACCGCGTCGCCCTGCTGCAGGATCAGCGGCGGGTACATGGTCCAGCCGCCGGCCGGAGCGCCGCCGGGCAGGAAGAAGGTGCCCAGCAGCATGATGAAGGCCACCGGCAGCAGCCAGAACGACCAGTTGTTCATGCGCGGCAGGGCCATGTCGCCGGCGCCGATCATCATCGGGATCATCCAGTTGCCCAGGCCCACGA
>CAZBZD010000145.1:0-4965 GCA_964496295.1 uncultured Rhodanobacteraceae bacterium
GGCCAGACCCAGTTCTACGGCAACGTGATCGCGGTGCGCTCGGGCCTGGAAAGCAAGGACACCGGCTTTGCCAAGCTGGCCTACGTGGCCGCCAACTACGACATGAACCGCCCGGGCCTGCGCAGCTGGCGCAACGTCCAGGACACCACCAACGACCCGACCATCGCCCACCGCACGCCGCTGCCGTATCGCAACTACCAGGGCAGCGAGGACTACTACTCGGCCGGGCAGATGATCTGGCTGGCGGTGGACGGCAAGATGCGCCAGCTTTCCGACAACAAGCACGACCTGGACGACTTCGCGCGCGCCTTCTACGGCATGGAGCCCGGCTCGTGGCGCATCAACACCTTCGACTACCAGGACGTGGTCGACACGCTGAACAGGATCGTGCCCTACGACTGGTCGAGCTTCCTGCACGGGCGCCTGTACGGCCACGGCAACCTCGCCGACGCCCTGAAGCTGGAAGGCTGGAAACTGGTCTACAAGCACGAGCCGTCCGAGGCCGCCAAGAAGATGATGTCCGGCTTCCATCACCGCGGCGCCAGCTTCATCTACGGCGTCGGTTTCCGCGCCTCCTCCGACGGCGACCTGAGCGACGTGCGCTGGCACGGCCCGGCCTTCGACGCGGGCCTGGCGCCGGGCATGAAGATCATCGCCGTCAACGACCAGGACTTCAGCCGCGACGCCATGGAACGGGCCATCAAGGACGCCAGGGGCAACGACAAGCCGATCAAGCTGCTGGTCAAGAACTTCGACGAGTACAAGACCGTCAACATCGATTACCACGGCGGCCTGAAGTACCCGCAACTGGTGCGCATCGAGGGCACGCCGGATTACCTGTCGCAGTTGTACGCGCCGAAGAAGTAATCGCGTCCGGCAGGGCGGGCCGTGTCCGTCCTGCCGCCGTCGCGGACACGGGGCTTTGCCGCGTTCGCCGGAACTTCGTGCGGCGGGGAGAGGTCCCATGCATGAGGCTTGCCATGGCAACGATCGGATCGTTGCGGTGGATTGTTGAATCACGGGGGAAAAGGATTGGTCACACTGGAAGGAATCAGGCGCCACTACCGCGTCGGCGGCCAGCAGGTGCATGCGCTGGCGGGCGTGGACATCGCCGTGCCGCAGGGCCAGTTCGCCGCCATCGTCGGCCCGTCGGGTTCGGGCAAGTCCACGCTGCTCAACATCCTCGGTTGCCTGGATCGTCCCGACGAGGGGCGTTACTGCCTGGACGACACCGACGTGTCCACGTTCGACGACGAACAGGCCAGCGACTTCCGCAACCGCCGCATCGGCTTCGTGTTCCAGTCGTTCCACCTGCTGCCGCGCCTGAGCGTGCTGGAAAACGTGCTGCTGCCGCGGCGCTTCGCGCAGGCCGAGCAGGATGAGGCCGAGCTGGAGCAGCGCGCGCACGCGCTGCTGTCGCGCATGGGGCTGTCCGAACGCCTGGACCATCGCCCCGGCCAGCTTTCCGGCGGCCAGATGCAGCGCGTGGCGATCGCCCGCGCGTTGCTGATGAAGCCGGCCCTGCTGCTGGCCGACGAGCCCACCGGCAACCTCGACTCGAAAAGCGCCGCCGACGTGCTGGAGCTGATCGACGAGGTCCACGGGCAGGGCCAGACCATCATCATGGTCACCCACGACGGCGACGTGGCGATGCACGCCCAGCGCCAGGTCCGATTGCGCGACGGGAAGGTGGAACATGACAGCGCCGCGTAAGGGATGCCTGCTCGTGGCCGCGGCCCTGGCCTTCGCCAGTCTGCCGGCGGCCGCGGTGGTGCTGACCGGCACGGTGCGTTCCGAAGGCGCGCAGCCGATCCTCACCCCGCCGTCGATGACCTCGCCGGTGACGCTGAGCTTCTACGTGCCCGACGGCACCCGCGTCAAGAAGGGCCAGCCGGTGCTGCGCATCGACGCCAGCAGCGCCTCCGGGCAGTTGCAGACCCTCAAGGACAAGATCGCCCTCACCACCGCCACCAACGCCAAGGAGCTGGCCGCGCTGCGGCTGAAGCTGATCGATGCGCGCCTGGCGCTGGTCAAGGCCGAGGCGGCACGGGCCAAGGCCGAGGTGGATGCCGGCATTCCGAAAAAACTGATCACGGCGCTGGATTACGACAAGTACCAGGGCACCTGGGAGAGCGCGCGCCGCGATGCCGCGCTCAAGCGCAAGGACCTCGCCGCCGCCGAGGCCGCCGTCGCGCGCCAGCGCAAGGACGGCGCGTTGCAGATCCGCAAGCTCAAGATGCAGCTTGCCTTCTACGAGGGCGAGGTGAGCGCGGCCACCGTGCACGCCGAACAGGACGGCGTGGTGGTGCACGGGTTCCAGAGCGCGAGGATGTTCGGCAACGCGCCGGGCCGCTACCGCGAGGGCTCCAGCACCTTTCCCGGCACCGAAGTGGGCAAGGTGGTCGGCAACGGCCGGCAGTACAGCGTGCGCGCCTGGGCCCTGCAGCCGGACCGGCGCGGCCTGAAGGCGGGCCAGGCAGTGCGCGTGCATTTCGATGCCCTGCCGAAGGCGGACGTGGGCGGGCACATCAAGGCCATCAGCGACGCCACCCAGGACAAGACCGAGTGGGGCGACGGGCACTATTACCGCATCGACATCGCGCTGGACCCGGCCGCCCGGAAACTGGCGCTGCTGCCCGGCATGAGCGCGCGCATCCAGGCCGATGTCGAGGCCGACCACCGGCCATCGCCGGACACGACCGCGCGCCGGCAGACCCTGCACGCCACCGGCGAGATCATCGCGCGGGAATCCTGGGCGGTCACCTCGCCGCAGATCCCGGGCCTGTGGCAGCTCAACATCACGCACATGGCGCCCGACGGCAGCCACGTCAAGAAAGGCCAGCCGCTGGTGACCTTCGCCGCCGGCAGCCTGGCGCAGAACCTGCCGCAGCAGCAGAGCCAGCTTGCCGAGCAGAAGCGCACCCGCGAGCAGTTGCGCCTGAAACTGGCCGACGACAAGCGTACCGCGGAGCTGGCCGTGGCCAAGGCCCGGGCCGATGCCGACAAGGCCGCGCGCAAGGCCCGGCAGCCGAAGGAAACGATCCCCGGCATCGAATACAGGAAGCTGGTGATCGATCGTCACAGCACGCGCCAGGTGCTGGCCCTGACCGAAAAGCGCGCCAAGGTGGCCGCGGCCTCGCGCAAGGCGCAGATGGAGGAGGCCGATGCCCAGGTGGCCCAGCTCCAGCGCAAGGTCACGCGCATGCAGAAGTCGATGGCCCGGCTGACCATCACCGCGCCGCACGACGGCCTGTTCCTGCATCGCGTCAAGTACGACGGCAGCAAGCTGGACACGGGCGACCAGGTGTTTTTCGGCCTCGGCGTCGGCTCCATGCCCGACATGGACTCGCTGGCGGTGCGCGCGGCGCTGCCCGAGCGCGATCTGCGCCGGGTGCACGTCGGCCAGGCCGTGCAGGTGGTGCTGAGCGGCGGCACCGGCCGCTCGCTGGACGGCCACATCGCGCGCATCGGCCAGAACGTGCACTCGAAATCGGGCGCCGAACCGATCCCGGTCGTCAGCCTGATGGTCACGCTGGACAAGCACGAACGGAAACTCAAGCCGGGCCGTTCCGTGCGCGTGGACATTCCGCCGGCGCCGGCGAAGGAGGCTTCGACATGAGGCGCGGCCTTTCGATCATGCTCGGCTGCGTGCTGGCCTGCGCGCTGGCCGCGTGCGGCGACAGCGACGTGCACGGGCCGGTCACCGTCACCGTGCAGCCGGGGCCGCTGGTCATCGCCGTCGAGGCCGAGGGCCAGCTCAAGGCCGCCTCGTCCACGCCGCTGATGGTGCCCGGCCCGATGTGGACGCAGCGGCAACTGGCCTGGGTGGTGCCCGACGGCAGCCGCGTGAAGAAGGGCCAGGTGGTGGCCCGCTTCTCCGCCCGGCAGAGCAAGCAGAACCTGGCCGAGGCGGTGATCGGCATGGCGCGCAACAGCCTGGCGCGCAAGGACAAGCAGGCCGACCTGGTCAAGACCCGCGGCCAGTTGCGCGTCAACCTGGCGCAGGTGGCCTCGCAACTGGCCATCGCCAACCGCTATGCCAATGCCACGGATCTGGCCGTGGCCCGCAACAAGATCCTCGACGCGGTGCAGGACAAGCATTTCCTCACCACCAAGCAGGGCATCCTCGAGTGGCGCCGGCACCAGTCCGGCGTGCGCGGCAAGGCCGAGCTCGGGGTGGTCGACGCCAAGCGCGCCACGCTGGCGCTCAAGGTCAAGCAGGCGCGCGACGACCTGGAGGCGCTGGAACTGCGCGCTCCGCACGACGGCATCGTCATGCTCAAGGCCGACTGGAGCGGTCAGAAGCCGCACGTCGGCGCCAGTTTCTTCGCCGGGCGCCCGTTTGCCGACCTGCCCGACCTGGACCACCTGCAGGTGGTGCTGAAGGTACCGCAGATCCAGGCCCAGGGCATCAAGCCCGGGCTCGCGGTCGAGCTGCACCCGCTCGGCGCGCCGAATCAGCGCGTCACCTCGAAGGTGTCCTGGGTGGCCGCCGCGGCCTCGCCCATATCGCGCAAGAGCCCGGTCAAGTACTTGGCGGTGAAGGTGTCGCTGCCGGCCGGGGCGGCGGACAAGCATGGCTGGATGCCGGGCATGCGCTTTGCCGCGCGCATCATCCTGATCGACGCCGGGTCGACGCTGAGCGTGCCCAACCTGGCCCTGGACACGCGTGGCGACGGCGTGCGCGTGCATGTCGACGAGGGCGGCAAGGTGGTCGCGCGCAAGGTCACCCTGGGCGTGAGCGGGTCGGCGCGCAGCCAGGTCGTGTCCGGCCTCAAGAGCGGCGACCGCGTGGTGCTGGAAACGCCGGCCGGGGAGAAGGCGTCATGAAAAGCGTTGCCTGGCGCGAAGCCGTCGAGGAACTGTCGCGGCGCAAGTTGCGCACCTTCCTGACCCTGCTCGGCCTGATCTTCGGCGTCGGCGCCATCGTCGCCATGCAGGGCGTGGGCGAGGGCAGCCGGCGCG
>CAZBZD010000146.1:0-4955 GCA_964496295.1 uncultured Rhodanobacteraceae bacterium
CGGTTCCGCCGGCGAAGGGCAGGGCGCTCCGCGCAAGCGCCGGCGCCGCCGTGGCGGACGCAATCGCCACCGGCAGGCGCAGGGCGCGCCGGCCGTCCATGGCCACGAGGGTTCGCGCGCCGGCGCGGCCGGCGGCGACGCCGCGCGCGCAGCACCGCGTTCGCAGGACAAGCGGCACCAGGGAGACCGCGACAACCACGGCAACCGGGACCGCCGCCATCGCGGCAAGCGCCCGCAGCAGGTGCCGGCCTCCGCCCCGCGTCCGGTTCCGGCGCCCGCGCCCGCGCGCGCTGCGGGATCCGGCAACGGCAAGAGCACCCAGGTGCATGCGCGCTCGGTGGGCCAGGAGCGCAAGGGCGGGTTCCTCAAGCGCCTGGCGCGGGGCCTGTTCGGCAATCACGGGCAGGCTTGATGTTCCTTTCCGGCCGGCGACGGGTCAGCCGGCCGGGGCCGCTTCACGGTATGCTCGCCCTGTCTTGACGCCCACATTCGCACCGTGATCCGATTCGACCAGGTCAGCAAACGCTACCCCGCCGGACAGGAGGCACTTGCCGGGATTTCCTTCCACGTGGAGCCGGGCGAGATGGTTTTCGTCACCGGCCATTCCGGCGCGGGCAAGAGCACGCTGCTGAAACTGCTGGCGCGCATCGAGCGGCCTTCGCACGGCATCGTCACCCTGGACGGGCAGAACCTGTCCACGTTGCGCGCCGGCCACGTGCCGCGGCTCAGGCGCAAGCTGGGCATGGTGTTCCAGGATCACCGCCTGCTGCTCGACCGCAGCGTGTTCGCCAACGTCGAACTGCCGCTGGTGATCGCCGGCATGGCGCCGGGCGAGCGTGCGCGGCGGGTGCGCGCGGCGCTGGAAAAGGTGGGCCTGCTGGACTGCGAGAACCAGCCGCCGGTGACCCTGTCCACCGGCGAGCAGCAGCGCGTGGGCATCGCCCGTGCCATCGTCACCAGGCCGGCCCTGCTGATCGCCGACGAACCCACCGGCAACCTCGATCCGCAACTGGCGAAGGAAATCATGGCCCTGTTCGCCGAGTTCCAGCAGGTCGGCACCACCGTGCTGGTCGCCAGCCACGACCTGATGCTGATCAAGGGCATGAAGAAGCGCGTGCTGGTGCTCGACCACGGCCGCATGGTGGACGACGTGCCGGCGCAGGAGGTGGCCTGATGGCTGCCCGGCACACCGCCGCGCCCGCGCGCCGCCGCAGCCGCGTGGCGACCTGGCGCGAACATCATGCCTGGTGCCTGCGCGCCAGCATGCGGCGGCTGGCGGCGCATCCCGTGGGCACGTTCCTGACCGTGCTGGTGATGGGCTTCGCCCTGGCCATGCCGCTGGCGTTCTGGCTGGTGCTGGGCAACGTGCAGCAACTGGCCGGGACGCTCGGCCGGACCCAGGCCATCAACGTGTTCATGCAGGTCGATGCCGCGCCCGACGCGGTCGCGGCGCTGGCCGCCAGGCTCGAGGACCGCGACGACGTGGCCGGGGTCGCCGTCAAGACCCCGGAGCAGGGCATGCACGAGCTGGCATCCATGCAGGGCTTCGCAAAAGCGCTGGACACGCTGGACTACAATCCCCTGCCGTACGTGCTCGTCGTCGAGCCGCGCGGGCATGCCTCGGCGGCCACGGTGAAGGCGCTGGTGACGGACCTGCGCGGCCTGCCCGGCGTGGACCAGGTGCAGGACGATGGCGCCTGGCGCCAGCGGCTGGATGCCCTGGTCGACGTGGGCCGGCGCGTGGTCGTCGTGCTGGCCCTGTTGCTGGCGCTGGCCGCGGTGCTGGTGGTCGGCAACAGCGTGCGCCTGGACATCCAGTCGCGTGCCGAGGAACTCGGCGTGCTCCGGCTGGTCGGTGCCAGTGATGCCTTCGTGCGCCGGCCCTACCTGTATGCCGGGTTCTGGTACGGCCTCGCCAGCGGCCTGGTGGCCAGCCTGCTGGTGCTGCTGATGGAAGGCGTCCTGGCCGGGCCGGTGCGGCAGCTGGTCGCCAGCTACGGCGGGCACCTGCATGCCGGGGGCCTGGCCTGGTGGCAGTTGGCGCTGGCGCCGCTGCTGGCCGCGCTGCTGGGCTGGCTGGGCGCGCGCCTGGTCAGCGCACGCCGGTTGCGGCGTGCGGAATAGGCATCGACAATTCCGGGTGTGGGGGAAAACAGCGACACGATGAACACGAGCATTGGCCGACACGTTTCCAGTACCGCGCCACGCGTGTTGGTGGTGGATGGTTCCAAGGTGGTGCGGCGCCTGATCACGCGCGTCCTCCAGTCCGAACTCGAGGGCGTGGAGGTGGTCGCCTGCGCCGATGGCGCCGAAGCCCAGGCCGCACTGCGCGACGGCGTGGTCGACTTCGTCACCGTCGCCTTGCGCCTGCCGGACATGGACGGCCTGGAGCTGGCCCGCTACATCCGCGAGTACGTGGCGCAGACCTACGTGCCCATCGTGGTGGTCTCCGGCGACGTCGACCAGCGCCTGCGCGAGCGCAGCCTGGGCGACGACGTCACCGACTATTTCGACAAGTCGCTGGGCTTCCAGGCCCTGGCGCACTTCATCCGCGGCTATGTGCGACCCGAAAGCGCCGCCGAGGGCGAGGTGCTGTACGTGGAGGACAGCCGCGTGGTGGCGCTGGCCACGCGCCGCATGCTGGAAAAGTACGGCCTGACGGTGCTGCACGTGATCAGCGTGGAGGATGCCCTGGCGCTGCTGGACACGGCGCGCGCGCAGGGCCGCGTCGGCGCCGACGTGGTGCTGACCGACGTCACCCTGAAGGGGGAGATGACCGGCGGCGACCTGTTGCGCCAGGTGCGCGACGAGTATGGTTACTCCAAGGGCCGGTTGCCGGTGCTGGTGATGACCGGCGACGACAACCCCGACAAGCAGGCCGCCCTGATCCGCGCCGGCGCCAACGACCTGGTCGAGAAGCCGGTCGAGGAACGCCTGCTGGTGACCAAGCTCCTGTTCCAGTTGCGCGTGGCGCGGCACCTGCGCGAAAAGGCCGATGCGTAGGTGGCCGGCTCCGGACATTCCGCGAGCGGGCACGTGACGCGGACCGGGCGGACCGGGACCGGCGGCCGGGCACGAGCCTTGCGCGCGCCGAACCGCGCCGGTCCGTGCCAAGCTGTTGCGTCCGGGGATGAGCGGAGAAACCTTGCATGAGCGAAGACCGTCTCCAACTCGAAGCCTCGTGGAAGGCCCGCCTGGGCAGCTATTTCGGGCGCCCGGACATGCAGGCCCTGCGCGACTTCCTGGTGTCGGAAAAGCGTGCCGGCAAGCAGATCTATCCGCCCGGCCGGCAGATCTTCGCGGCCTTCGAGCACACCCCGTTCGACGCGGTCAAGGTGGTGATCCTGGGCCAGGATCCGTACCACGGCCCGGGCCAGGCGCACGGCCTGTGCTTTTCGGTGCAGCCGGGCGTGCGCGTGCCGCCGTCGCTGGACAACATCTTCAAGGAAATCGAGCGCGACCTGGGCGTGGCGCGCCCCGACCACGGCTGCCTGGTGCCCTGGGCCGACCGCGGCGTGCTGCTGCTCAACAGCGTGCTCACCGTCGAGCGCGGCCAGGCCGGCGCGCACCGCGGGCGCGGCTGGGAGGGCCTGACCGACACCGCCATCGACACGCTCAACCGCGAGCGCGAGGGCGTGGTGTTCCTGCTCTGGGGCAGTTACGCGCAGGCCAAGGGCCGCCTGATCGACGCATCGCGGCACCTGGTGCTGCGCGCGCCGCACCCCTCGCCGCTGTCGGCGCACCGGGGTTTCATGGGCTGCGGGCACTTTTCGTCGGCCAATCAATACCTTGAAGAGCACGGCCAGGGTGCCGTGGACTGGTCGCTGCCGCCCCGGTCGGCCCTTGCCGCGCAGCTCTGAGTCCGGTCCCGCGGCGCCGGGAAGCGGTTCCATGTCGTTTCATGTACCGTGTGGTATAGTAATCATCCGCGAGAAGGGCGGGAAGGAACTTTTCCGTCTCTTAGCACTCTCACTCAGGGAGTGCTAATCTGTACGTTCCCATAGCGAGGTTGCTTGCATGTCACAGGCCCTGGTTGCCAACAATCTGCCGATTCCGGGCCGCATCGGCAGTCTGGACGCCTACATTTCCGCCGTGCACCGCATTCCGGTGCTGTCGGTCGAGGAAGAGCAGGCGCTGGCCCGGCGTTACCGTGGCGAGGACGATCTCGAGGCGGCGCGCGAACTGGTCACGGCGCACCTGCGCTTCGTGGTGCACGTGGCGCGCGGTTATTCCGGTTACGGCCTGCAGTTGTCCGACCTGATCCAGGAAGGCAACATCGGCCTGATGAAGGCGGTCAAGCGTTTCGACCCCGACCACGGCGTGCGCCTGGTCAGCTTCGCCGTGCACTGGATCCGTGCCGAGATGCACGAGTTCATCCTCAAGAACTGGCGCATCGTCAAGGTCGCCACCACCAAGGCGCAGCGCAAGCTGTTCTTCAACCTGCGCAAGTCCAAGAAGCGCCTGGGCTGGCTCAACGCCGGCGAGGTCAAGGCCGTGGCCGAGGACCTCGGCGTGCCGGAAAAGACCGTGCTGGAAATGGAATCGCGCCTGTCCGGCCGCGACATCGGTTTCGAGGCGCCGGTCGATGCCGGCGACGACGACAAGCCCGCGCCGGCGGCTTTCCTGCGCGACGACGAGGCCGATCCCTACGACACCGTGGCCGATGCCGACCAGGCGCAGGACCGCCTGGCCACGCTGAAGGCGGCCATGGACGAACTGGACGCGCGTTCGCGCGACATCGTGCAACGGCGCTGGCTGGACGAGGACAACAAGGCCACCCTGCAGGAACTGGCCGACGAGTACGGCGTGTCCGCCGAGCGCATCCGCCAGATCGAGGCCAACGCGATGAAAAAGATGCGCGGCGTGTTCGTGGCCTGATCGGTTGCTTGCGCGTGAACGGCAGACGGCTCCTTCGGGAGCCGTTTGTTTTCAGTGCAGGGCGGGCATTGCCCGCC
>CAZBZD010000147.1:0-4893 GCA_964496295.1 uncultured Rhodanobacteraceae bacterium
TCATCTTCCTGTTCTTCTTCCGCGGCTGGGGCACGCTGGCGGCGGTGATCTCGGTGGCCACCATCATCTCCTACCTGACCGGCCCGGTGAGCGTGATGACGCTGCGCCGCGTGGCGCCGGACCTGCATCGCCCGCTTTCGATCATCGGCATGCCGCTCCTGGCCTGCCTCGCCTTCGTGTTCGCCACCGAACTGCTGTACTGGGCGCGCTGGCCGCTGACCGGCGAAATCATCCTGCTGATGGTGGTCGCCCTGCCGGTGTACCTGTACTACCAGTGGAAGGCCGACTGGCACGACTTCCGTCGCCAGCTCGACGGCTCGTGGTGGCTGATCGTCTACCTTCCGGTGATCGCCCTGCTGTCGTACCTGGGCAGCGCCACTTTCGGCGGACGCGACGTCATCCCCTACGGCTGGGATCTGATCGTCGTCGGCATCGCCGGCGTGGTGTTCTACTTCTGGGGCCTGAAATGCGGCTGGCGCACGCCGTCCGTGGAAGCCATCCAGCAGGAAGCCCGCGAACACCCGGACGCCATCCTGATTCCGCCGGACGAGGAAGAAGCCGAGCGCATGACCGGGCACTGACGGTGCCGGAACGCATACGGCCGTGGCCGCGCCGTGTCAGGACAGGGCCAGGATGTCGCCCAGCAATGCCTGCGCGGTAACCTCGGCCCCGGCGCCGGGGCCCTGGATGACCAGCGGCTGGGCGTGATAGCGCGCGGTGGTGAAAGCGAACTGGTTGTCGGTGCCACGAAGGTTGGCGGCCGGGTGGTCCGCGGCCACGTCGGCCAGGCCGACGCGGGCATGGCCGCGCTGGTCCAGGCGCGCCAGGTAACGCAACACGCGGCCACGTGACCGGGCCTCGGCATGACGTGCTGCCAACGGTTCGTCCAGGGCTTCGGCGGCGGCAAGGAAAGCCGCGGGCTCGAGGCCGCGCAAGGATTCCGGCACCAGGTTCTCCACCGCGACTTCGTCGCTGCCCAGATGAAAGCCGGCGGTACGCGCCAGGATCAGCAGCTTGCGCGCGACATCCTGGCCGGACAGGTCCATGCGCGGGTCCGGCTCGCTGTAGCCCAGTTCGCGCGCGCGACGCAGCAGTCGTGAAAACGGCTGGCTGCCGTCGTAGGTGCTGAACAGCCAGCCCAGCGAGCCGGAAAACACGCCCTCCAGCGTGAGCAGGGTGTCGCCGCAGGCACGCAGGCGGCGCACGGTGGCAATCGCCGGCAACCCGGCGCCCACGGTGGCGGCATCCCCGTAGTTCGTGCAGCCGGCGCGCTGCGCGGCTTCCAGCTCGCGCCACGCTTCCAGCGAACTGCCGTTGGCCGCCTTGTTGGCGGTGACCACGTGGTAGCCGCGCGCCAGCCACGCCGCATGCTGGCCGGCCAGCGACTGCGACGCGGTGGCATCCACGATCACGCGCAGGTTCGCATCACTGGCATCCAGGGCGGCGAGAAGCGCTTCGTTGTCGCGCGCGTCGCCGCCATGGTCCAGGTGCTCGCGTATCCGGCGCTCGGCCAGTTGCCGCGCGGCGGTCTGCTGGAAGCGCGAATTGGCCACGCCGACCAGGTGCAGGGGAGCGGCTGCCGACGTGCCCAGCAGCTTCAGGAACGCGCCGCCGACGACACCCGTGCCGAACAGGACCACCGCCACTTCCGCGTCGGCGGCGCGGCGGGAAGCCCCCGTCGTGCCGCCGATGTCCTGCGCCAGCGCATTCATGCGGACACCCGGCACGCCGGTTTTTCGGCGCCGGCGGCGCGCGCCAGCCCCGCTTCGAGGTCACGGACCAGGTCGTCGCCGCCCTCGATGCCGATGGACAGACGCAACAGGCCGTCGGCGATGCCGGCGCGGCGACGTGCCTCCGGCGCCATGGCGGCATGCGTCATCGTGGCCGGATGCGCGACCAGGCTTTCCACGCCGCCCAGCGACTCGGCCAGCGAGAAATATTCCAGCCCGTCGAGGAAGGCGCGGATGGCATCCTCGCCGCCGTCCAGCTCGAAGCCCAGCATGGCGCCGAAGCCCGATTGCTGACGTGCGGCCAGCGCATGCTGCGGGTGCGATGCGAGCCCCGGGTAATACACCTTGCGCACGGCCGCATGGCCGTCCAGAAGCTCGGCGATGCGCGCGGCGTTTTCCTGGTGCACGCGCAAGCGGGCGTTGAGGGTGCGCAGGCCGCGCAGGGTCAGGAAGCTGTCGAACGGCGCGCCGGACAGGCCCAGGCAATTGCTCCACCATTTCACCTGCTCGGCCAGCTCGGGCGTGCGCGCGATCACCGCGCCGCCGACCACGTCGCTGTGGCCGTTGATGTACTTGGTGGTCGAATGCAGCACCAGGTCCGCGCCCAGCGCCAGCGGTTGCTGCAGGGCCGGCGACAGGAAGGTGTTGTCGACCAGGCACAGCGCCCCGACGGCATGCGCGGCCTGCACCACATGGCGGATGTCGGTGATGCGCAACAGCGGGTTGGAGGGGGTCTCCACCCACACCAGCGAAGGCCTCGCGGCCAGGGCCGTCGCCAGCGCCGCCGGGTCGGTGAAATCGACGAACTCCAGTTCGAAACGACCCTTCTTCGCCCACGCGTCGAGCAGGCGCCAGGTGCCGCCGTAGCAGTCGTGCGCCGCCAGCACGCGGCCACCGGCCGGCACCAGTTCCAGCGCCAATGTCACCGCCGCCATGCCGCTGGCGACCACCGCGCCGCCGGCACCGCCTTCCAGGTCGGCCAGCGCGTCGACCAGGGTGTCGCGCGTGGGGTTGCCGCTGCGCGAATAATCATACGGGCGCTTTTGCGCGAAGCCCTCGAAGCTGTAGTTGGTGGACAGGTGCAGCGGCGGCACGACGGCGCCATGCTGGGTGTCGGTTTCGATGCCGGCGCGGACGGCGCGGGTGGATGCGTTGATGGTCATGGCAGGACTCGGGTGCGAGAAAAATGGTTTCGCGAAACTGCTTTCTTGGTGCAGGGGCGCACCTGGGCGCGATGGCCTCAAGGCTCGTTCATGCGCTGAGGCTGTCGCGCCCAGGGCACTTCTACATGGTGGAGTCTTCGGCGAGAGCGGCGCGCAACAGGGGCGACAGTGCGGCGGTTTCCTTGAGGAAGCCGTCGTGGCCGTAAAGTGATTCGATCACTTCCAGGCCGGCCGGCGCGCCCAGCCGGCGCTGCAATTCGCACAGGTCGCCCAGCGGCACCAGGCGATCACTGGCGAAACCGACCAGGGTGGCGGGCGTGCGAACCGTGGCGGGATCCACCTGGTGCAGGTCGATGGATTCGGACAGCGACAGGTAGCGCACCGGATCGAAGCCCTCGGCGAACTTGCGCCCGGCATGTTCAAGGTAATCCTCCACCGGCAGCCGGTAGCGGCCGTCGGCAAAGACGGGATCGCCGCCGAAGCGCTGCGCGAACTCGGCGCTGCCGCGGTAGGTGGTCATGGCCAGTTGGCGCGCCAGCGAAGTGGCCGCGTCCCGGCAACCGTTTTCCAGGCCCAGGCGCAGGATGCCGCGCTGGATCGAACGCTGCGCGGTTGCCAGCGGATGCGGACGATGCGCACCGGCCAGGGCCACCAGGTGTCCGAGGCGATGGCCATGACGGGAGGCAAAGGCCAGCCCGGTCATCGCGCCGTAGGACGAACCCACGAAGGCCTTGATCGAACCGACATGCAGCGCATCCAGCAAGGCGGCGATGGCGTCGGCCTGGTCCTCGCTGGACACCGAATCGGTGCCCAGATCGGCCGCCGACAACCAGTCGACGGACAGCACGCGCACCTTGTCCAGGTCGATGGCCTTGCCCGCGCCGACCAGCGCATCCCACCAGCCGCCTTCGGTGCTGTCTTCGGTACGGCAAACCTGCCGGCCCGCGGAGATGCCGCCCTGCACCACCACCGTCGGCGCGCCCGGCGCCCCGGTCCACAGGTAGCGCACCTCGACGTCGCGCCCGCCTTCGCCATACTTCGGCTCCAGGCGCAAATGACGGCTGGCGCGGATACAACAGAACGACCCGCGCGCGGGCGCGCCGGTCTTCGGCACAGTGCCTGCGACGCTGGTCAGGGGAACGGCTTCAAGGGACATCGGGCTCTCCGTGAAACTGGGGCATCGAGCCTGCGGAGAATCCGAAACAACGGGTGGACGGCCATGTGGCCATCGACTCATCTTTCGGTGGATGCGACATCCCCGCAGGAGTTGGCACCGTGTCAAGGCTTGCGCCTTGACGGGTTGCCCCGGCATCAAAGGGCCTGTCCCTCCGCCGGTCTCGATGAGAATTTGCGGTTACTCTAGTGGCGGTGTTCCGTGGTGTCAATAGCCGTATAGATGTCCATATGTCTGCTGGTTATGGGATGGGACGAGGAACAAGAACGGAACTGGCAGTCTGGATGTGTCAAGAGTAAATCGCATGGACCCGCAAATACGCGTAGGACGGGCACTGCCCGCCATCGGGGGTTGAGCGGCGGGCAGTGCCCGCCCTACGCGGAATGCGGAGCGAAGGATCCGGTTCTACCCGCTACAATAAGCGGCTGATTTCCGCACCCGCCCCACCCATGCCCGATCACCAGACCGAAACCGCGCGCCGACGCACGTTCGCCATCATCAGCCATCCTGATGCGGGCAAGACCACGCTGACCGAAAAACTGCTGCTGTTCGGCGGCGCGATCCAGATGGCCGGCTCGGTCAAGGGCCGCAAGGCCGCGCGCCATGCCACCTCGGACTGGATGAAGCTGGAGCAGGAGCGCGGCATTTCCGTGACCAGCTCGGTGATGCAGTTCCCCTACGACGGGCGCATCATCAATCTGCTGGACACCCCCGGCCACGCCGATTTCGGAGAGGACACCTATCGCGTGCTGACCGCGGTGGATTCGGCCTTGATGGTGATCGACTGCGCCAAGGGCGTGGAGGAGCGCACCATCAAGCTGATGGA
>CAZBZD010000148.1:0-4807 GCA_964496295.1 uncultured Rhodanobacteraceae bacterium
GCCGACAAGATGATCGAGAACGTCATCGGCGTGCTCGGCATGCCGGTGGGCCTGGGCCTGAACTTCCTCATCAACGACAAGGAATACGTGGTGCCGCTGGCGGTCGAGGAGCCGTCCATCGTGGCGGCCCTCAGCTCGGCTGCCAAGATGGTGCGCCAGTCCGGCGGCTTCCGCACCCGCAGCACCAAGCCGATCCTGATCGGGCAGGTGCAGGTGGTGGACGTGGCTCATGCCAGCAAGGCGCAGGCGGCGCTGCTCAGGCGCAAGGACGAGATCATCAACCTGGCCAACAGCCTGCATCCCAACATGGTCGCGCGCGGCGGCGGCGTCGAGGACATCGAGGTGGTCATCCACTCCGCGCCCGACGGCAAGCGCGACATGGTGGTCATGCACCTGCTGGTCAACACCTGCGACGCGATGGGCGCCAACCTCGTCAACACCATGTGCGAGGGCGTGGCGCCGCTGGTGGAAACCATCACCGGTGGCAAGGTGTTCCTGCGCATCCTGTCCAACCTGACCGATCGCGCGCTGGTCTGGGCCGAGGCGGTGATCCCGGTCGACGTGCTGGCCGGCAAGGGCAGGGACGGCGCCGAGGTGCGCGACGGCATCATCCTCGCCAACGACCTGGCCGTCGTCGATCCGTACCGCGCGGCCACCCACAACAAGGGCGTGATGAACGGCGTCGACGCGGTGGCCCTGGCCACCGGCAACGACTGGCGCGCGCTGGAGGCGGCGGCACATGCCTATGCCGCGCGCGGCCAGGCCTACACCTCGCTGACGCGCTGGTACAGGAACGATGCCGGCGACCTGGTCGGCAGCATCGAGATGCCGATGAAGGTCGGCATCGTCGGTGGCCCGCTGCAGTCCAATCCCACGGTCGGCATCGACCATCACCTGCTGGGCATCGAAAGCGGGCGCGAGCTGGCCGAGGTCATGGGCGCGGTCGGCCTGGCGCAGAACTTTTCCGCCTTGCGCGCGCTGGTCACCGACGGCATCCAGCAGGGCCACATGACCCTGCACGCGCGCAGCGTGGCGCAGGCCGCCGGTGCCTCGCCCGAGCTGTTCGACACGGTGGTCGAGCGCCTGCTGGAAGACGGCGAGATCAAGATCTGGAAGGCACGCGACATCATCACCGAACTGCGCGGCCAGTCCGGCCCGCGCCTGGTCGGCGGCAGGGACAAGCGCGAAGAGGACGCCACCTGGTCGGCGGGCCACGGCAAGGTCATCCTGCTCGGCGAGCATGCCGTCGTGCACGGGCGCCATGCCATCGCCGCGCCGCTGCCGCTGGCCATCCGTGCCAAGGTCGAGGATGCCCGCGACGGCACCACGCTGCTGATTCCGCGCTGGGGCGTCGAGCAGCGCCTGCAGCAGCATGCCAACCATCCCGGCTCGTTCCTGCAGTCGCTGGGCATGCTGCTGGAAAAGCTGGAACTGACCGATCGTTCGCTGGACATCCGCGTGTACCCCAACGTGCCGCGCGCCATGGGCCTGGGCGGCTCGGCCGCGCTGGCGGTGGCGGTGATCCGCGCGCTGGATCGTCATTGCGGGCTGGCACTGGACGAAACCGACATCTGCCGGCTGGCCTTCGAATGCGAAAAGATCGCCCACGGCACGCCCTCGGGCATCGACAACACCGTGGCGACCTACGGCAAGCCCCTGCTTTATCGACGGGGCGATCCGCCGCAGGTGACCACGCTGGAGCTGTCCGAACCGTTGCCGCTGGTGATCGGCCTGTGCGGCACCGAGAGCCTCACCGCCAAGATGGTCGCGCGCGTGCGCCGCGCCTGGGAACACAACAAGCCGCTGTACGAGCGCGTTTTCGACGAGATCGATACACTGACCCTGCACGCGCTCGAGGCCCTGAAAACCCGCGACCTGGGCCAGCTCGGCGAATTGATGAACATCTGCCAGGGCCAGTTGAACGCCCTGCAGGTATCGAGCTGGGAACTGGAGGAACTGATGCAGATCGCACGCGACAACGGCGCCACCGGCGCCAAGCTCACCGGCGGCGGGGGCGGCGGCGCCATGATCGCGCTGTGCCCGGATGGCACCGGCCGCGTCATCGAGGCCATGCACAACGCCGGTTACCAGGCGATGGAGGTCCAGTTTGGCTGAGTTGCTGCAACCACGCGACGCGCAGGTCTCGTTCGATTCGGAGGAATTGATCCTCGTCAATGCCGACGACGAACCGATCGGCCACGATAACAAGGCCAATTGCCACGACGGCCACGGCATCCTGCACCGTGCCTTTTCGCTGTTCGTGTTCAATCCGCAGGGCGAACTGCTGCTGCAGCAGCGCAGCAAGGGCAAGCGGCTCTGGCCCGGTTACTGGGCCAACAGTTGCTGCAGCCATCCGCGCCTGGGCGAAAGCATGGAGCAGGCCACCGCGCGTCGCCTCGACGAGGAGATGGGCATGCGCTGCGAGATGCGTTTCGTGTTCAAGTTCCAGTACCAGGCCGACTACGGGGACCTGGGTGCCGAACACGAACTGTGCTGGGTCCATGTCGGCCGGACCGACGCCCCCGTGCGCGCCAATGCCAGCGAGGTCGAGGCCTGGCGCTTCGTCGCGCCCGGCGACCTGGACGCGGAAATCGCCTCGCATCCCGGGCGCTTCACGCCGTGGCTGAAGATGGAATGGCAGCGCCTGCGCGGCGAATTCAACGCGGTCCTGCCACTGAGCGGCGCCTGAACCCGCCCGCGCGTTTTTTTGACTCGTCCCGGGCAGGTGCCTAGGCTGGAACAGGAAACCGAGAAAAAAAGGATCACCCCACACATGCATTGATAGGAGGTCATCATGAGCATACCTCTCGTACAGCAATACCGCGTCGCACGTTACGTGGTCGGCAAGAAGCTCGGCGGGGTCAAGCGATACCCGCTGACGCTGATGCTGGAACCGCTGTTCCAATGCAACCTGGCCTGTCCCGGCTGCGGCAAGATCGACTACGAGGACGACATCCTGCGCCGGCGCATGAGCGTCGAGGACGCCCTGCACGCGGTCGACGAGTGCGGCGCGCCGATGGTCTCCATCCCCGGCGGCGAGCCGCTGATCCACAAGGAAATCGACCAGATCGTCGAGGGCATCATCGCGCGCAGGAAATTCGTCTACCTGTGCACCAACGCCATCCTGCTGAAGAAGAAGCTGGACCTGTTCAAGCCGTCGCCGTACCTGACCTTCTCGGTGCACCTGGACGGCCTGCGCGAGGAGCACGACAAGTCGGTCGACCGCGAGGGCGTGTTCGACACCGTGGTCGACGCCATCTCCGAGGCGCTCGGGCGCGGCTTCCGCGTCACCGTCAACTGCACGCTGTTCACCGGCGAGGATCCGGCGCGCGTGGCGAAGTTCTTCGACTACGTGACCGAACTGGGCGTGGAGGGCATCACCGTCTCGCCCGGCTACAGCTACCAGCATGCCGCGCGCCAGGACGTGTTCCTGCCGCGCAACAAGTCCAAGGACCTGTTCCGCGACATCTTCCGCCTGGGCAAACAGCGCAGGAACAAGTGGCGCTTCAACCAGTCCGGCCTGTTCCTGGATTTCCTGGCCGGCAACCAGAGCTACCAGTGCACGCCATGGTCGATGCCCTGCTACAACATGTTCGGTTGGCAGAAACCGTGCTACCTGCTGGTCGACGAGGGTTACGTGCCCACCTTCGACCAGCTCATGAACGACACCGACTGGGACCACTACGGCTTCGGCCACAACCCCAAGTGCGACAACTGCATGGCGCATTGCGGCTACGAGGGCACGGCGGTCGACGACACCTTCTCGCATCCGGTCAAGGCGTTGCTCGAAGCCGTGCGCGGCCCGCGTACCGAGGGACCGATGGCGCCGGAGCTGCCGATCCTGTACCCGACCCGGAACGACGAGCGGCCCGCGCACCTGCGCATGGCGGCCGGGGGACCCCACGGCCATCATTGACATGGCCTGGCGCGTCCTGTCTCATGCCCGGCAAGACATGAACGACCTGACGGGAGACGCCACATGAAAACCGTTGTTGCCGGCCTCATCGGAGCGCTGATCCTCGGGGCCGGCGTGGCCGCCGGCGGCTGGTTCGTCGGAAACGGTTTCTACGCCGCGCGTTTCGGCGACCGCTACGTCAGCGTCAAGGGCCTGGCCGAGCGGCACGTGAAGGCCGACCTGGCCGTCTGGCCGGTGCGTTTCGTCGCCAGCGGCAACCAGCTCGACCAGGTGCAGGCCACCATCCGGAAGGAGGCGGCCACGGTGACGTCCTTCCTGGAGTCCCGGGGCATCGACGCCGGCGACATCCGCCTGGAAAGCCTCGAGGTGACCGACCGCGACGCGCAGTTGTACGGCGGCAACGAGGCCGGCGACCGCTTCATCATCACGCAGACCCTGATGGTGCGCAGCCATGCCGTGGACAAGGTCGCCGACGCCGGCCAGCATGTCGGCGAACTGGTGGACGCCGGCGTGATCCTGGACAGCAACCGCTTCAGCGGGCCCAGCTACCTGTACACGAAGCTCAACGACATCAAGCCGGACATGATCGCCTCGGCGACCAAGGCGGCGCGCGCGGCGGCCGAGCAGTTCGCCAAGGATTCCGGTTCCAGCCTCGGCGGCATCCGCCGTGCCGACCAGGGCGTGTTCCAGATCCTGGCACGCGACAAGGCTCCCGGCGTCAATGCCGACCAGCAGGTGGCCAAGACCGTGCGCGTGGTGTCGCACGTGCAGTACTACCTGCAGCACTGATCCTCGCCAAACCCGTCATGCATTCCATGGTTCGGAACCTCGGACAACCACCATCCCGGATGGCCGCAAAATAACCGTGTTGCAGGAGCCAGCCCTGCTGGC
>CAZBZD010000149.1:0-4787 GCA_964496295.1 uncultured Rhodanobacteraceae bacterium
TAGGCGAAATGCGAATTGAGGTCGAGCGAGGACAGGACCGCGCCGTCCAGCAGGAACTGGCCGCTCTTGTAGGCCTGGACGACCATGCCGAACTCGCCGGCCGCCTTGGCCTTGGTGATCGCCTCGCTCTTGACGTTGCTGCTGCAGGCGGCAAGCGCCATGACGGCCCCCAGCAAGAGCATCAGGGGGACAGCGGACAGCCAACGGGGAAAACGGTTCATGCAGATTCTCCTGCGCGGGGGCTCGCGATGCTTCAAGTGCCGCCAGTTTAGCGTCAGGCGTGCGGCAAGGTCACGCCGCGCTGGCCCTGGTACTTGCCGCCACGGTCGGCGTAGCTGGTCTCGCAGGTCTCGTCGGACTCGAAAAACAGCATCTGCGCCACGCCCTCGTTGGCGTAGATGCGCGCCGGCAGCGGCGTGGTGTTGGAAAATTCCAGCGTCACGTGGCCTTCCCATTCCGGTTCCAGCGGGGTCACGTTGACGATGATGCCGCAGCGCGCGTAGGTGCTCTTGCCCAGGCACACCGTCAGCACCTGGCGCGGGATGCGGAAATATTCCACCGTGCGCGCCAGGGCAAAGGAGTTGGGCGGGATCACGCAGGTGTCGGATTTCACGTCGACGAAACTGCGCTCGTCGAACGCCTTGGGATCGACGATGGTGGTGTTGATGTTGGTGAACACCTTGAACTCGTCCGCGCAGCGCACGTCGTAGCCGTAGCTGGAGGTGCCGTAGGAAATCAGGCGCCGGTCGCCGCTGGCGCGCACCTGGCCGGCCTCGAACGGCTCGATCATGCCGTGCTCCTCGGCCATGCGGCGGATCCACTTGTCGCTCTTGATGCTCATGCCTGTCTCGCTGCGCTCACGGAAGGGACGAAGCATAGGGAAAGCGTGCCGTGCCGTCACCTGTCCCGGGACCGGCGCGCCGGTCCGGATCAGTCGTTGGAGATCCTGATCCTGGGAAAGCCGACATGCTCGCTGCGCGCGCTCAGGGACAATTGCGCGGCGGCATTGCGCGCGATGCGGCGATAGCGCGCGGCGACCGGCGACCCGGGATCGGACGCCACCGTGGGATGGCCGCCGTCGGCCTGTTCGCGGATGCGGATGTCCAGCGGCAGCTCGCCCAGCAGCGGCACGCCGTACTGCTCGGCCATGGCCCGGCCGCCGCCCTCGCCGAACACGTGCTCCTCGTGGCCGCAGTTCGAACAGATGTGCGTGGACATGTTCTCGACGATCCCGAGCACCGGCACCTGCACCTTGTTGAACAGTTCCAGCCCCTTGCGCGCGTCCAGCAGGGCGATGTCCTGCGGCGTGGTCACGATGACGCCGCCGGAAACGGGGATTTTCTGCGCCATCGTGAGATGGATGTCGCCGGTGCCCGGCGGCATGTCGACGACGAGGTAGTCGAGGTTGTCCCAGCGCGTGCTGCCCAGCAGCTGCATCAGCGCCTGGGTGACCATCGGCCCGCGCCAGGCCATGGGCGTGTTGTCGCCCACCAGCAGGCCGATCGACATCGCCTGGATGCCGTGCGCGGTCATCGGGAGGATGGTCTTGCCGTCCGGCGAGCCGGGCTTGCCCGTGATGCCCAGCATGCGCGGCTGGCTGGGGCCGTAGATGTCGGCATCGAGCATGCCCGTCCGGGCGCCTTCGGCGGCCAGCGCCAGGGCCAGGTTGACCGCCACCGTGGACTTGCCCACGCCGCCCTTGCCCGAGGCCACGGCGATGATGTTCTTCACGCCCGGCAAGGGCATGAGCTTGCCCTGCACCCGGTGGGCCTGCACGCGGCAGCTGACCGACACGCTGGCGGAACCGATGCCGGGATCGGCTTCCAGCGCCTCGCGCACGGTCGCGGCCAGTTCGGCGCGCCAGGTATCGGCCGGGTAGCCCAGCGCGACGTCGACGGACACGCGCGCGCCGTCGATGCCGACGGCTTTCGCCGACGCTTCCAGCGGGCGTCCGGTGTGCGGATCGACGATGGTGGACAGGATCTCGCGGACCCGGGCTTCGGTGACCTGTGTCATGGGCAGGCAAACAAGTGCGATGGAGCCCGTTATTATGATGCAAGCGACGCGGCCGGCACTGATCGGCATCAGGTTCCGTGCCGGCCCGCGCACGCTGACGCACGTCAACCACCCTGTCCCCGCACCTTGCTACCCTCGCCCCATGGCCACGCCCAAGCCCACCGAAATCGAGCTCCACAAGAAGTCCCGCACGCTGGAAGTCACGTTCGACAACGGCGAACGCTTCGTCCTGCCATGCGAATACCTGCGCGTGTACTCGCCGTCCGCCGAGGTGCAGGGCCACGGCCCGGGCCAGCAGGTACTGTTGGCCGGCAAGCAGGCCGTCAACATCGTCGAGATCGAGCCGGTCGGCAACTATGCCGTGCTGCTGAAGTTCACCGACGGCCACGCCAGCGGCATCTATTCGTGGGAGACCCTGCACGACCTCGGCGTCAACCGGGAAAAGAACTGGCAGTCGTACCTGGACGCGCTGGAAGAAAACGGGCTTTCACGCGACCCGGCCTCGCTGTACGGCCACCCGGTGCCGATGCGCGGCCCCGGGAAAACCTGAGCCCGCTCCGGACCGCCCCCGACGGACTTGACCTTGCCCGGATGCGCGGGCAATCTGCGTACATACTCGAAGGTATGGAGTCCGACATGCGCACTGTCATCCGCCTTGCCTGCTTCCTGGGGCTTTCCCTGCTGGCGTTGCCGGCCCTTGCCGCCGCCACCTCGAGCCCGGTCGGCACCTGGAAACAGGTGGACGACAACACCGGCAAGGTCACCTCCATCATCAGGATCACCGAGAACGACGGCGAACTGCAGGGCACCGTGCTCGAGGTCATGAACCTGTCGCCCGAGACCATCGCCCGCGACGGCAATCCACCCGTGTGCACCCAGTGCGACGGCAAGCGCCACGACCAGCCCGTCGAAGGCATGGTCATCATGTGGGGCCTGCACAAGGACGGCGACGAATGGAACGGCGGCCACATCATCGACCCGTCCAGCGGCAAGACCTACAAGGTCAAGCTGACCCTGACCGACCAGGGCCGGAAGCTGAAAGTGCGCGGGTATGTCGGGTTTTCGCTGCTGGGCCGCACGCAGGTGTGGCAGAGGATTCACGAGTAGGGCGGGCACGGCCCGCCATTGCAGGTTCATGCTGGCGCCGACTTTTTGACACGGATCAACGCGGATGAACACGGATACGAAAAAATCCCTTGATCCGCGTCCACCCGCGTTGATCCGTGTCCAAACCGCTTGTGCAAGCCGCTTTCGGCGGGCCGTGCCCGCCCTACACAGGGATGGATCGGCAATGCCATAATGGCCAGCTTCACCCAGACTGCCGGCATTGCCCGTGAATACCGCCCCCCGCCGCATCCTCGTCACCTGTGCCCTGCCCTACGCCAACGGCCCGATCCACATCGGCCACATGGTCGAGCACGTGCAGGGCGACATCTGGGTGCGCGCGATGCGCATGGCCGGCCACGAGGTGCATTTCATCTGCGCCGATGATGCGCACGGCACGCCGATCATGCTGCGCGCGCAGCGCGAGGGCATCACGCCCGAAGCCCTGATCGGCGCCAGCCACAAGATGCACACGGCCGATTTCCGCGATTTCGGCATCGGCTACGACCACTATTCCAGCACGCACACCGACACCAACCGCGAGCTGACGGCGCGGATCTACACGGCGCTGGACAAGGCCGGCCACGTCGAATCGCGTCCGGTCGAGCAGTTCTACGATCCGCAACGGAACATGTTCCTGCCCGATCGTTTCATCAAGGGCGAGTGCCCCAACTGCCACGCCAGGGACCAGTACGGCGATTCGTGCGAGGTATGCGGCAAGACCTACCAGCCCACCGACCTGATCGAGCCGTATTCGGTGGTCAGCGGTGCCAAGCCGGTGCGCAAGGAATCGGAGCACTACTTCGTGCGCCTGGCCGACTTCGAGGACATGCTGAAAGCCTGGCTGGAAGAACGTCGCGACGCCGGCAAGCTGCAATCCGAAGTGGTCAACAAGCTCGCCGAATGGTTCGAGGACGGCCTGCGCAGCTGGGACATCTCGCGCGACGCGCCGTATTTCGGCTTCGAGATTCCGGGTGCGAAGGACAAGTTCTTCTACGTCTGGGTCGACGCGCCGGTGGGCTACCTGGCCGCATTCCGCGAATACGCCGAACGCGAGGGCCTGGACTTCGACGCCTTCGTCGAACGCGACAAGGCGGCCTCCACCGGTACCGAGATGGTGCACTTCATCGGCAAGGACATCACCTACTTCCACACCCTGTTCTGGCCGGCGATGCTGTACGGCGCGGGCCTGCGCACGCCCACCGCGGTGAACGTGCACGGTTTCCTGACCGTGGACGGCGCCAAGATGAGCAAGTCGCGCGGCACCTTCATCAACGCGCGCACCTGGCTTGAGCACCTGGATCCCGAGTACCTGCGCTACTACCTGGCCACCATGCTCGGCCCGACCCTGGGCGACGTGGACCTCGACCTCAAGCATTTCGAGGAGCGCGTCAACTCGCATCTGGTCGGCAAATGGGTCAACATCGCCAGCCGCACCGCGGGCTTCCTGCGCAAGCGTTTCGACGGCAAGCTGGCCGACACGCTGGATGCCGACCTGCAGCAACGTTACGACGAGGCCGTGCAGCGCCTGAAGCCGGTGCCCGGCCTGTACGAAGGTCGCGACTATGCCGCCGCCATGCGCGCCATCATGGCCGTGGCCGACGACACCAACGCCTGGATCGCCGAACGCGCGCCCTGGAAAATGGCCAAGGCCGAAGGCCAGGACG
>CAZBZD010000150.1:0-4773 GCA_964496295.1 uncultured Rhodanobacteraceae bacterium
GCAAGATCAACTGGCGCCTGCGCGACTGGGGCGTCAGCCGCCAGCGTTACTGGGGTTGCCCGATCCCCGTCATCTACTGCGACGACTGCGGCGCGGTGCCGGTGCCCGAGGACCAGTTGCCCGTCGTGCTGCCCGAGGACGTGGCCTTCAGCGGCGTGAAGTCGCCGATCAAGGCCGACCCGGAATGGCGCAAATGCACCTGCCCCGAGTGCGGCAAGCCGGCCGAGCGCGAGACCGACACCTTCGACACCTTCATGGAGTCGAGCTGGTACTACGCGCGCTACACCAGCCCGGGCGCCGCCACGCAGGTGGACGAGCGCGCCGACTACTGGCTGCCGGTCGACCAGTACATCGGCGGCATCGAGCACGCCATCCTGCACCTGCTGTATTTCCGCTTCTACCACAAGCTCATGCGCGACCAGGGCCTGGTCGCCAGCGACGAGCCGGTGGAGCGCCTGCTGTGCCAGGGCATGGTGATCGCCGAAACCTTCTGCCGCGAGGACGGCGACGGCACGAAGCACTGGTTCAACCCGGCCGAGGTCGAGGTGCGGCGCGACGAACGCGGCCGCGTCACCGGCGCCGTGCTCGCGGCCGACGGCAAGCCGGTGGAAATCGGCGGCACCGAAAAGATGTCCAAGTCGAAGAACAACGGCGTGGACCCGACCACGATGATCGACAAGTACGGCGCCGACACCGTGCGCCTGTTCTCGATGTTCGCCGCGCCGCCGGACCAGTCGCTGGAATGGAGCGAGGCCGGCGTCGAGGGCATGTCGCGCTTCCTGCGCCGCTTCTGGCGCGAGGTGACCACGCATGCCGGGCAGCCCGATCATCCGGGGGTCGATCCCGCGGCACTGGATGCCGGCCAGAAAACCCTGCGTCGCCAGCTGCACGAGACCATCCGCAAGGTCGGCGACGACTACGGCCGCCGGCACAACTTCAACACCGCCATCGCCGCGTTGATGGAGCTGCTCAACCACGTGTCGAAATTCGACGACATGAGCGAGCAGGGGCGTGCCGTGCGCCACGAGGCGCTGGAAGCCATGGTACTGATGCTGAACCCGGTCACGCCGCATGCCTGCCATGCGCTGTGGCAGGTGCTGGGCCACGGCGAAACCCTGCTCGAGGACGTGCGCTGGCCGGCGCTCGACGAAGGCGCGTTGGCCCGCGATTCAGTCACCCTGGCCGTCCAGGTCAACGGCAAATTGCGCGGCACCATCGAGCTGGCGGCCAGTGCCGGCAAGGACGAGGCCGAAAGACAGGCGCGCGCGCTGCCCGGCGTGCGGCCGTACCTGGAGGGCAGGGACGTGCGCAAGGTCGTCGTCGTGCCGGGCAAGATCGTCAACATCGTGGTATAGACAGGGCCATGGGAATGAAACTGCGTCTCGCCACGGTGCTTGCCACCACGTTGATCCTGACCGCTTGCGGTTTCCACCTGCGTCGCAACGCCGATTTGCCGGCAGGCATGCAGCGCGTGCACCTGTCGGTGTCCGGAGACAGCGATTTCCGGCGCGAGCTGGCGCGCGCGGTGACCGCCGCGGGCAGCACGGTGGTGGACGAGTCGGGCCCCGGCGTGGCCGAGCTGCGCGTGCCCAGGGCGAGTTTCAGCACCAATGCGCTGACCGTCACCGGACAGGGCCGCATCAGCGCGTACGCGGTTCTCTTCCATGTCGAGTTCCATGTCGCGGACGACCAGGGCACGATCCTGGTGCCCGACCAGAGGATCGAGATGTCGCGCGAATTCACCTACGACGCACGCCAGGCCATGGGCCGCGGCACCCAGGTCAAGGTGCTGCGCGAAAGCCTGGTGCAGGACATGGTGCGCGCGGTGATGTTCCGCCTGCAGGCCGCGGCCGCGCATCCGGCGCCCGCGGCTTCGGCCGCCACGGCGGCCACGGCTTCCGGCACCGGCTGACCGGCCGTGTCGCTCGGTCCGGCCCAGTGGCAGAAGCAGCTTGCCGCGCCCGAACTTGCGCCCGTGTACCTGCTGGCCGGCGAGGAGCTGCTGGTGCTGGAGGCCGCCGACGCGCTGCGCGCCCGTGCCCGCGAACTGGGCCATGCCGAGCGCGAGGTGATCGACGTGGAAGGGCGTTTCGACTGGGACAACCTGGCCCGTGCCGGCGCCGGCATGTCGCTGTTCGCCAGCCGCCGCATGATCGACCTGCGCATCCCGAAAGGGCGGCCGGGCCGCGAGGGCAGTGCCGCCATCAGCCAGTGGTGCAAGGACCCGCCGCCGGACACGCTGCTGCTGATCACTTGCACCGAATGGTCGAAGAAGCACGAGGGCGCCTGGAGCCGCGCCGTCGACAAGGCCGGCGCCGCGGTGGTGTTCTGGCCGCCGAAGATGCATGAATGGCCGCGCTGGATTGCCGCGCGGCTGGCGTCGCGCGGCATCCGGGCGACGCCCGACGCCGTGGCGCTGCTGGCCGAGCGCGTCGAGGGCAACCTGCTGGCGGCGGCGCAGGAAGTGGACAAGCTTGCCGTGCTGCACGGAGAGGGCCGGCTGGATGCCGCCACGCTGGAAAACCTGGTCGCCGACAGCACCCGCTTCGACGTCTTCAAGCTGGCCGAGGCCGCCTTCGGCGGCGATGCCGCGCGCGCCGTGCGCATCCTCCAGGGCCTCGAGGCCGAGGGCGACGAGGTGATCGCCCTGATGGGCTGGCTGGTCAACCAGCTGGAACTGGCCCTGCGCCTGGCGCTGGCACGCGATTTTGCCGCCCAGGCCCGCGCCGAGCACCTGTGGAAGGCGCGTGAACAGATGTTCCGCGCGGCGCTGCGCCGTGCGCCGCGCGAACACTGGCAGCAATGCCTGGCCCGCGCCGCGCGCATCGACCGCATGGCCAAGGGGCGCGAGGCCGGCGATCCCTGGCGCGAGGCCCAGCGCCTGGTGGCCGCCATCGCCCAGCCGCGCATGGCCGGTGCCCTGGCATGAAACCGCTGGCCGTGTTCGGCGGTACCTTCGATCCGGTGCACGTGGGGCATCTCAGCGTGGCCTGGGAAGCCGCGGAAATGCTCGATGCCGACGTGCACCTGGTGCCGGCCGGCGTGCCGCCGCACCGGCCGCCGCCGCGGGCCGGCGCCGCCGAGCGCGTGGCCATGCTGCGCGCGGCCCTGCGCGGACAGGACCGCCTGACCCTGGACACGCGCGAGCTGGACCGCGACGGCCCGTCCTGGTCCGTCGACACGCTGGCCGGATTGCGCGCCGAATGCGGGCCCCGGCCGCTGGTGCTGCTGCTCGGCGTGGACGCCTTCACCGGCCTTGCCGGCTGGCACCGCTGGCGCGAACTGTTCGGGCTGGCGCACGTGGGCGTGCTGCATCGCCCCGGCTTTTCCCGCGAGTTGCCGGCGGATCTGGCCGCGGAAGTGGGGCCCCGGCGGACGACGCGGGTGGCCGACCTGCGCGATGCGCCCTCGGGCCGCGTCATCGAGCTGGATGTGACCCCGCTGGAAGTCTCCGCCACCCGCATCCGCCAGTTGCTGGCGGCCGGTCGCGACCCGCGCTATCTGTTGCCGGCCGGCCTGTTCGACGATCCGGCCCTGCTTGCGCCGTACCGGTCATCCCGATCGTAGGGCGGGCCGTGCCCGCCCTGCGTTCATTTGTCGGGACGGGTCGGGGGTATAATGCAATCGTGCGCACGCCGCGCACGCTGGTAACCCAAGGTGATACCGCTTGATGGCACAGACCGAGTCATCCCGCCAGGACCATTCCGTTTCCGAACAACATCTGCATCGCCGCGTGCTCGACGCGCTGGACGACCTCAAGGCCAGGGACGTGCGCGAGATCGACGTGCGCGGCAAGACGTCCATCGCCGACACCCTCATCGTGGCCTCCGGCACCTCCTCGAGGCACGTCAAATCCATCGCCGACGAAGTCATCCGGTTTGCCAAGCAGGCCGGCGTGCTGCCGCTCGGCGTGGAAGGCCAGCAGGAGGCCGAGTGGGTGCTGGTGGACCTGGGCGACATCATCGTCCACGTGATGTTGCCGCGCATCCGCGAGTTCTACGGGCTGGAACGCCTGTGGACCGTCGGCGACGACGCCCCGGCGGACGAGGAAGCCGCGCACGAAGCCGCGCACGGCTGAGCCTTCGCGGGCGCGTTTCCGTTTCGCATGCACGCCCGCATCCTGGCCGTCGGCGACCGCATGCCCGCCTGGGTAGCGGAAGGCTTTGCCGAATACCGCAAGCGCCTGTCGCGCGAGCTGCCGCTGGAACTGGTCGAAATCCGGCCCGGCGCGCGCGGCAAGGGGCGTGACGACAAGCGCGCCATGGCCGACGAAGGCGCGGCCGTGCTGGCCGCTTTGCCACGTGACGTGCACGTGGTTGCCCTGGATGGTCGCGGCAAGACCTGGAGCAGCGAGCAACTGGCCGGTCAGCTCGAAAACTGGCGCATGGGTGGGCGCGATCTCGCATTCCTGATCGGCGGCCCGGACGGCCACGCGCCCGAAGTACTGGCGCGCGCCGACCAGCGCTGGTCACTCGGTCCGTTGACCCTGCCGCACATGCTGGTCCGGCTGGTGCTGGCCGAGCAGCTCTATCGCGCCACGACCATCGTGGCCGGGCATCCCTATCACCGTGCGTGACGGCGTCGTACGGACGCGAATCTGCCTCTGCAGGGAACTTCGAAAAACCATCTTCCCCGTTCCAGCCGAGATCTATTTCCGTTCGTGGTGAGGTATCGAACCATGAACGGCGCGGGAAACTTGGGGATTGCCCTTCGATACCTCAGGGCGATGGTTCGATACCTCACCATGCGCGGGGACTTCGTTCTCGCGATTCG
>CAZBZD010000151.1:0-4715 GCA_964496295.1 uncultured Rhodanobacteraceae bacterium
CGCCTGCTGATCGTCGCCTCCGACCGCCTGTCGGCCTTCGACGTGATCCTGCCCGACCCGATCCCCGGCAAGGGCGAGATGCTGACGCAGATCTCCAATTTCTGGTTCGGCAAGACGGCGCACATCATCGACAACCATCTGACCGGGACCGCCGTGGCCGACGTGCTCCCCGCGGGCACCGACACCGCGCTCTACGAAAAACGCTCGGTGGTCACCCGGCGCCTGAAGCCGGTACCGGTGGAAGCCATCGCGCGCGGCTACCTGATCGGCTCGGGCTGGAAGGACTACCAGGCCACCGGCCGCCTGTGCGGCATCGATTTGCCATCCGGGCTGCGCCAGGCCGAGCAGCTGGCCGAACCCATCTTCACGCCCTCGACCAAGGCCGCCAGCGGCAACCATGACGAGAACATCGGTTTCGACGAGATGGTCGCCACCGTCGGCGGCGACATCGCCGAGCAGGTCCGCGCGGCCACCCTGGCCATCTATCGTTTCGCGGCAGGCCACGCCGCCGAGCGCGGCATCCTCATCGCCGACACCAAGCTCGAATTCGGCACCGACGAGGACGGCAAGCTGTACGTGATGGACGAGATGCTCACGCCCGATTCCTCGCGTTTCTGGCCGGCCGACCAGTACGAGGTGGGCATCAGCCCGCCCAGCTTCGACAAGCAGTACGTGCGCGACTACCTGGAAACGCTGGACTGGAACAAGCGCGCACCCGGCCCGAAGCTGCCGCGGGAAGTCATCGACGGCTCCGCCGCCCGCTATGCCGAAGCCCTGAAGAGGCTGGCCGGCATCACGCTGGCCTGAAGCCCCACAGCCGTCATGGGCGGCCCGACCATCGCGGCTGAAGCCGCTCCCACAAGGCATGCATGAAGCTTCACAAATTTCTTGTGGGAGCGGCTTCAGCCGCGATGGCGAAAACCCGCTAGGATGCCAGTAATACAAACCTGCCGACAGCCATCTCCCGGGTTTTCCACATCATGCCGACCAAGGGAAAAGTCACCTCGCTGGACATCGCCGAACTGGCCGGCGTGTCGCAATCGACCGTGTCGCGCGCGCTGCGCGGCAGCCCGCTGGTCAACGAGGAAACCCGCCGGCGCATCCGCGAGGCGGCCGCGGCACTCAATTACAAGGTCGACAAGAACGCCTCCAACCTGCGCACCCAGCATTCGGGCACGCTGGCGCTGCTGCTGTTCGAGGACCCGACCTCGGACGAGTCGCACATCAACCCGTTCTTCCTGTCGATGCTGGGCTCGATCACCCGCGCCTGCGCGCGCCAGGGCTACGACCTGCTGGTGTCCTTCCAGCAGCTGTCCGACGACTGGCACGCCGACTACGCCGACTCGCGCAAGGCCGACGGCATCATCCTGCTCGGCTACGGCGACTACCTGAGCTACCGCGACAAGCTCGACAAGCTGGTCGAACAGGGCACGCATTTCGTGCGCTGGGGCGCGGTCGCCGGCGACCAGCCCGGCACCTCGCTCGGCTGCGACAATTTCCAGGGCGGCCACGACGTGACCAGGCACCTGCTCGAACAGGGCTGCCGGCGCATCGCCTTTCTCGGCGATGCCAGCACGCACTACCCCGAATTCCACGGGCGCTACCGCGGCTACGTCAGCGCCTTGCGCGAGGCCGGGCTGGCACCGGACAAGGCACTGCAGGCCGACGCCGAAAGCACCCAGCAGTCCGGCCACGACGCCATGCGGAAACTGCTGGCCGACGGTGATCCGCCCGATGGCGTGTTCGCCGCCAGCGACCTGATCGCGGTCGGCGCCATGCACGCCCTGGCCGGCCACGGCCTGGAGATTCCCGGCGACGTCGCCGTGGCCGGCTTCGACGACATTCCCATGGCCGGCTTCGTCAATCCGCCGCTGACCACCGTGCAGCAGGACACCGCACGCGCCGGCGACAGCCTCGTCGACACCCTGCTCGGGCTGATCCACGGCCAGACCATGGAAAGCGACGTGATGCCGGTCAAGCTGGTCACCCGCGCTTCCAGCCTGCGCAATTCCTCGTGATCCCCCGCTGACAGGCATCAATCCGCGGCGGCGCGTCCCGAACGTCGATATTCACCGGGCGTCATGCCGAAGCGATGCAGGAACATCTCGCCGAAGTGCGAGGGCGTGGCGAAACCGAGACTTTCGGCAATGACCGCGATGCTCCGGTCCGAGTCCAGCAGGCGGCGGCCCGCCAGGTGCAGGCGGTGGGTGCGCACGTAGTCGCTCCAGCTCATGCCCACCTGTTGCTTGAAGCGGCGACTGAAATAGGCCGGCGACAACGCGCAAAGCGCCGCGGCCTGCTCCAGGCCGGGAGCCCGTGCCGGTTGCCGGCGCAACTGGTCGATGGCAGGGCGCAGCCGCTGCAGGCCGTGTTCGTCGACGGCAAGCTTTTCGCCTTCGACCGTCGGCGCCATGGCGACCGCGCGCAGCAGCAGACCGGCCATGGGCAAGGCCAGCGGATCACCGGTTTCAAGTTCGAGCAGCCAATCGACAAGCAGCTGCAACCGCTGATGCAGGCGTGGATCGGGGCTGGCGCAAAAAGGATCGCGCAGGCGCTCCGATTCCGCTGCACGCATCAACGTCTCGCCGGCGGCGCCATCGATCTGCACCAGCACCCAGTCACGTGGACCGGCCTCGAGCATGAAATCGTGCTGGCGCATCGAGGGAATGAAAGCGATGCTGCCGGGCGTCAGCGCGTAGCGGCGACCATCGACATCAAAATGCCCTGTCACCTGTCCGAACAGCACCAGTTCGTGGGCATCGTGGAAATGCACGAACGGTTCGGTACGCGCGGCCGCGTTGCCCTGGGCGATGCGCTCGACATGCAACGGTGCCTCCGGCGGCAGTTCCACCGGCTCGCAGATGGGGCGATCGAGATGGGGTAACGTCATGATGGCTGCCCGCGTTGCGGCACCGCATCGATTGTATCCGGCCCGCGGCGCGCAGGGCGGGCATGGCCCGCCGAATGCAGCGCGTCATGCATGGGGTCACGCGGCGGGCAGTGCCGCCCTACTCGCTGCTGCCCATGATGCGGACTTGCATGGGACGCAACATGGCGTCGATCGTGCCGGGCTTGCCGCTGTCGAGCAGGTCGGTCCAGGTCGTGCCCTCGACCAATCCGGCATCGAGTTGCGGCCTGGCGTCGGCCTTGCCGAGGTTGACCATCAGCAGCGTGCGCTGCCCGCCCTTCTGCCGCAGGATGCACAACACCGCCGTGTCGTCATCGCAGAGAATGCGCTGGCTGCCACCGCCGATTTCCGCGCGTGCGTGGCGCAAGGCCAGCAGCTTGCGGTACCAGTGGTAGAGCGAATCCGGCCGGGCCATTTCTTCCTCCAGCGACACGCCGTCATCGGAACGGTTGTAGCGGTTTCTCCACCACCACTTGTCGGCCCACCGGCCGTTCTTGCCGAAGTACCAGATCGCCGAACCGGGGGCTTTCAGATCGGCTTTCCAGCGGAACGCCTCGCGCACGGGAATGCCGACGGCATCGGTCAGCGGAATGCCGCCGGACTTGCCGACGTCCTTCGGCTGCACGCCGCGCATGCCCAGTTCCTGGCCGTAGTAGATCAGCGGATTGCCCTTGAGCATCAACGCGATGGCGGCACCGGCCCGTGCCTTGGCCCGGTCGCCGTGGATCCGGGACATGAAACGGTCGATGTCGTGGTTTTCCAGGAAGATCACCTGGGACTTGCCTTCCGGCGTCGCGGCCTCGGTGGCGCGCAGCGTCTGGATGATCTTCCGCTTCTCGAACGACGCCAGCGCACCGAGCAACGGAAATGCGAACACCATGTCCGCGTGGCCCTGCGTCAGCCATCGGGTGCCATAACCCCAATCCGCCTGCTCGGCGAGAATGCCGATGTCCGGCCGGCGTTGCCGCAACGCACGGAAGATCGGCGTCCAGAAATTCTCGAACAGATGCGTATCCAGGCCCTTGTGGTCGAGGTCGTCCATCATGTGGTCGATGCGGAAACCGTCCACGCCGTCGCGGCCGCTGCCGTCGCCGTGCGGGTCCGCCCAGAACAGCAGCAGGTTGCGGAAATAGCGCCGCACCGCGGGGTTTTCCAGGTTGACCATGGCAATGCCGATGTCGCGGCCGTCGTACCCCGCCCATTCGGCACGCCCCAGAAACGGCTCGGCCACGCAGTGGTCGGCGTCCTTCCACAGAAGATAGTCCGCGTACTTCGCGTGCGGCTTGCAGATCGACGTGCTCCACCACGGATGGCCCTCGGCGACGTACTGGAATTCCTGGTCGAGGTAGACCTCGAGGCCCTTCGCATGCGCGGCACGGATGAAGGCGAAGTAGTCGTCCAGCGTGCCGTAGGCGGGGTCGATGGCCTTGAATGCGGTGGCGAAATAGTTGTGGTAGTACGGCGAAGGTTGCAGCGGCGTGAGCAGGATGGTGGTCGCGCCCAGCTGCTTGATGTAGTCGAGCTCGGACGTCAGGCCTTCGAGATCGCCGATGCGGTCGCCGTCGGAATCACGAAAGCTGCGAAAGAAGATCTGGTAGAAAACCTGATGGTCCAGGTGACCGGGTTCCGGCGACACGGCATGCGCGGGCAGCACCGCCGTGGCAGCGAAAAGTGCGACGGCGAACCAGGCAAGAAAGGCGCCCGGGGATTTCATGTCTTGTCCTCCGTCATGTCGCACGCTCGAACAGCACGGGATTTTTCGGCGTGTCGATCACCTTGCCGACCTCGGCGCCGGTGCACCAGCGCT
>CAZBZD010000152.1:0-4702 GCA_964496295.1 uncultured Rhodanobacteraceae bacterium
GTCGGATCGACGAAGGACTTGAATCCGGCCAGTTTGATGGTGGTCAGGCGCATGACGGGGTGGTGTCCATGAAAATGCGTCCGGCGCAAGCTGCGCCGGGCATGCAAGCGGTCACTGTGCCAAGGGCCGCCTCGTGGTGCAACGAGGAAATTATGTACATTTATTTATCAATGGGTTGCATAACAAGTTTGATAAACAAGGTTACATGACGTTCAGGTCTTCGCCTCGATGGTGAGAGCGTGGATGCCCTTGCCCATCAGGTCGCCGACGGCGTCGTAGACCAGGCGATGGCGCTGGATGGGGGTCTTGCCGGCAAAGGCGGCGCTGGTGATGCGCACGCGGAAATGGCCCTGCCCTTCGCCGGCGTGTCCGATGTGCCGGTCGCCCTCGTCGACGACCTCGAGCGACGTCGGTTGCAGGGCCGCCTCCAGGCGCCGCCGGATCTCCTCGACGGGTGCCGCGCTCATGGCAGGGTCTGGCGGAACGGGCGCACGTCCACCCCGGCATACACGCCGGCGGCACGGTACGGATCGGCTTCGGCCCATGCCCTGGCGTCGTCCAGGGTGTCGAAACGGGCGATGATCAGGCTGCCGGTGAAGCCGGCCTGGCCCGGATCTTCGGCATCGGCTGCGGGAAACGGCCCGGCCAGCAGCAGGTCGCCGCCGGCCTGCAGCTTTTCCAGCCGCGCCAGGTGCGCCGGACGCGCGGACTGGCGCTTCGGCAACGAGTCGGCCACATCCGTGGCCATGATGGCGTACCACATGGCGGGGTTTCCTCGGCGGCATCTTCGGGACGGGGAGAATAACGCAGTTCGCCGGAAATCCCTTCATCACGCGACCATGAAGGGAACATCGAATCACCCCGCTGCCATGGCGGGGAGCCTCGAAAGGGTCAGTCCGTTGCCAGGAACACCCGGAACACCTTCCCCTGCGCCGCCCAGAAATCGCCGGCCTGCTCGAGTATCTCGAGGAATGTTCCGAAATCGCGCGGCGCGGCGGAACGCATGTTTCCGGCCTGTTCGACCAGCAGCACGTGCCCGTCCGCCATCGGCAGCCAGTCCAGGTCCTGCAGGCAGTCGGCCAGGGCATCCCAGTTGTTTCCGAACGAGGACGGAAAGGCCAGGTCGCGGGCGAGCCCCGCCAGCAAGCCGGCCTTGTCGCGGCACGTTTCCAGATCGATCCGCGACACATGGAGCCTGCCGGCGCGAGCGGCCGTTTCCAGGCTGTCGAACGCCGCGGCGGAAAGCTCGCGGACGCCGTTTCCGCTTGTGCAGCCGAGGTCGTATGGATCGTTCATCGTGACAGGGTGAAACGGCGGAAGCTGCGGTAATGGTCGTCGGTGTAGTAGTACTCCGACGGCGGATTGCCGCCGGTGACGATGCGCCGCGCGCCACGCGTGCGCGCGCCCGGCGTGGGCACCGTGTACTCGTGGTAGTAACCGCGCGGTTTTTCCGGAAGCAGGTGCTCGCGGTTGCCGAACACGGTGCCGTCCTGCCGGTAGGGAAACGGGCCGCGACCGGCGATGCGCGCGAGGACATCGCGGGCTTCCGGCGGCAGGAAGGCGGGCAGCCGCGCGGCAGAGCCGGCACTGTTCCCGGCCACGCCCGTCGACTGCACCCGCGTCGTGCCCGGCGGCGCCGCGCGCTGGTGCTGCACGTACAGGTAGCCGACGACGCACGCCAGCACCACCAGGGGCAACCACGTGCGCCAACCGCGATTCCGCTTCATCGCATTTCCTCCACCGATCCGGCCGGTGCCGCGGCCAAGCATACCCCAGGCGGGTGCCGGCCCCGGCAGGCCGTTATCATCGACCTTTCGACCAAGGTGATGCCCGATGCACATGCGTTCCCCGGGATTTCGATTCCTGTCCTGCCTGTTCTGCGGCCTGCTGCCGGCGATCGTCGCCATGCCGGCCCTGGCCACCGGGCCGGCCGCCGGCACGGGCGCACAACGCGAAGACGTGCTGTTCTGGTCGCAGGCCAGGCGCGATGCCGACTTTTCAAGGCTGTACGAGATCTTCCCGGCCGACCGCGTGGCGCGCGGCACGCACGTGCATGCCCTGCCCGCCGGCAAGCCGCTGGTGCCGCAGTGGAAGGATCCGTCGATCGACCTGGACGGCTACATGCACCGCTACCACATCGCCGGCGTCATGGTGCTGCAGGACGGCCGTGTCCGCCTTGCACGCTACGCGTCCAACTTCGGGCCGGACCAGCGCTGGACCTCGTTCTCGGTGGCCAAGTCGGTCACCTCGACCTTGCTCGGCATCGCGCTCGAACAGGGCCACGTGCACTCGCTGGACGACACCCTGGTCACCTACATCCCGCAACTCGAAGGCAGTGCCTACGCCGACGTCACCGTGCGCCAGCTGCTGACCATGACCTCCGGCGTGCGCTGGAACGAGGACTACACCGACCCGCACTCGGACGTGGCGCAGATGTACCGCAGCGCCTGCGTCGACCATCAGCCGCACGTGCTGCCGTACCTGAAGAAATTGCCGCGCGAGTGGCCGCCCGGCACGCACTTCAACTACAACACGGCCGAAACCGACCTGCTCGGCATCCTGGTCCAGCGCGCCACGCACCGTTCGCTGGCGGCCTACCTGTCCGAGACCATCTGGAAGCCCTACGGCATGGCGGCCGACGCGTACTGGCTGGAAGACGAATGCGACGGCAGCAACACCGGCGGCAGCGGCCTTGCCGCCACCCTGGCGGACTACGCGCGGCTGGGCCAATTCATGCTCGACGGCGGGCGCATCGACGGCAAGCCGGTCATCGCCGCGTCCTGGATGCAGGGCGCCATGCAGCGCCAGGAACAGGTGGACGACCCCGAACGCGGCTACGGCTACCTGTGGTGGACCGACAGCGACGGCAGCTACGCCGCCATCGGCATCTTCGGGCAACTGCTCTACATCGACCCCAACCGGCACCTGGTCATCGCGCAGGTCGGTGCCTGGCCCGAACCCGACAGCGACGACGAAATCGCCGCGCGCCGCGCCTTCGTGGCCGCCGTCAAGCGCGCCGCGGACAACGGAAACCCGCATGCCGATTGACAGCGAACCCATGGGCGAAGCCGCCCTGCTGCTGCGCCTCGGCGACGACATGGACGCCGCGGTCAATGCACGGGTACATGCCGTGGCGGCCGCCATCCGGCAAGCCGGGACGGACGCGGTCACCGACATCGTGCCGGCCTATGCCAGCGTGCTGGTCCGGCATCGCCCGCTGGCGCCGCAGGCGCGCGCCAGCCTGCACCGGCAACTGCTCGCGCTGGCCGACGAGGCCGCCGCTGCAACGCCCTCGACGGAAGGCGAGAGCCACGAGATTCCGGTGTGCTACGACGACGGGCACGGCCCGGACCTGGCATCCCTCGCCCGTGCCCGTGGCCTCACGATCCGGCAGGTCGTCGAGCGGCACACCGCGCCGACCTACCGCGTGGCCATGACCGGCTTCGCGCCCGGCTTTCCCTACCTGCTCGGCCTGGACGAACGCCTTGCCACGCCCCGGCGGGAAACGCCGCGCACGCGCGTGGCCGCCGGCTCGGTCGGCATCGCCGGCCGCCAGACCGGCATCTATCCCGGCGAGTTGCCCGGCGGCTGGCAGTTGATCGGGCAGACCCCGCTGGCGCTGTTCCGGCCCGACGATGCCGACCGTCCCTGCCTGCTGCAACCCGGCGACCGCGTGCGTTTCCGGGCCATCGACGCCGCGCGTTTCGAGGCGCTGCGGGAGGATCCATGCTGACGGTGATCCAGCCCGGCCTGCTGACCACGCTGCAGGATGCCGGCCGCCACGGCAGCGCCCGCCTCGGCATCGGCACGAGCGGCGCGGCGGACGGCCCTGCCCTGCGCCTGGCCAACGCGCTGGTGGGCAACCCCGCGTCCTGCTGCGCCCTGGAAATGACATGGAACGGGCCGACGCTGGAAACCGGCCGCGACCTGCTGGTGGCGCTGACCGGCGCGCCGTTGCCGCGCGCCCGCATCGACGATGCACCGCTGCCCATGTGGCGTCCGGTGCGCGTGCAGGCGGGTTCGCGGCTGGCGCCGGGCGCCATGGAACAGGGTTGCCGCAGCTACCTGGCCGTGGCCGGCGGCATCGACGTGCCGCCCTGGCACGGCAGCCGCTCGACCGACGTCAACGCCGGGCTGGGTCCGGTGCCGCGCCCGCTGGCCGCCGGCGACACGCTGCGCACGGGCAACGCCCCGGCCGCCGCTTTCGACGACGCGGCATGGTCGCTCGATCCGCGTCCCTGGTTCGACGCGTCTTCGCCGCGTGTCGTGCGGCTCGTGCCCGGCAGCCACGCGGAGCGGCTCGACGCAGCCTCGCGCAAGGCGCTCACCGATGCCCGCTTCCGCATCGGCAAAGACAGCAACCGCGTCGGTCTGCGCCTCGACGGCCCGCGCCTGGCACTGTCCGCCCCGCTGGAACTGGTCAGCGAGGGCGCCGTCGCCGGCACCGTGCAACTGCCGCCCGACGGGCGCCCCATCGTCCTCGGGCCCGAACACCCGGTCACCGGCGGCTATCCGCGCATCGGCCAGGTGGCCGCCGTGGACCTTCCGCTGCTGGCGCAGTGCCGGCCGGGTGATACCGTGGTGTTCCGCTGGATCGACCTCGGGCAGGCCGCGAGCATGCTGGCCGAGCGCGAGGCGGCCCTGGAACGCCTTGTCGGCGAGATCGGCAAGCGGCTGGAAAACGACGCATGAAACACATCGA
>CAZBZD010000153.1:0-4683 GCA_964496295.1 uncultured Rhodanobacteraceae bacterium
TCGTGCTCGAGCAGGGCGTCGCCGACCCATTCGCGCACGCGGGCCCGGTGCGCCTTGCCGAGCTCCTTGACGGACGCGGCCAGTTGTTCCGGTCCCATGTCGCAGGTGGGCGTGTTGACCAGGTCGCGGACCCGGCCCACGGCCTCGATCACGGGTGCCAGCGCCGTTTTCGTCGTCTTGTCGACGGCCAGCCGTGCCGGGTCGCGGCCGCTCTTGCGGTAGCGGGTGAAACGGTAGGCGCCCAGTGCCCAGCCCAGCGCCGAGAGCGAAGCGTCGAGGTCGATGCCCTCGTCCGCCAGCCGGTAGCGGCCGGGCGGCAGTTGCCAAGGCAGGGCGGCCAGGGCCCACAGCGGATCGGCGCGGTTCACGCCGGCCAGGATGCGGGCCAGTCGGCCCTGGCCGTCGGGGATCAGCGCGATCCGGCCGGGCCGCGGCCGGAAACCGGCGGCTTCCAGCCAGCGCCGCTGCCGGGCGCCCAGGCGGCGCTTGCAGGCGGCCAGGCTGGCGGTGTCCACGCACTCGACGGGGATGGAGCGGGTGCGGGCGGTGGCGGCGACGACGGCATCCATGGGGGCGGCTCCTGAGGTGACAGTGCCGCCCATGGTAACCCGCTCAGTCGTGATGGATGGCGATTTTCTGGCCGACGCGGATGAGGTTGCCGTCGATGTGGTTCCACTCGCGCAGCTCGCTGACGCTGACCGAGTGCTCCTGGGCGATCTTGGACAGCGTGTCGCCGGAAACGACGGTGTACCAGCTCACCTGTTCCTGCTCGAAGGCCTGCTTTGCCGCGGCGGCTTTTTCGCGCACCTTGGCGGCCTTTTCGGCTTCGCGCCTGGCCAGCATGTGCTGGCGGGCGGCGAGCGTGCGTCCGGAAGTGGGCGCGATGGCCGAGCGCGAGGCGTAGGTGGCGCCCGGTGCCGCCGTCGGCCCGTCGTGGTGGTAGACGTGGCGGCCGGTTTCACGGGCGATCGCGGCGATGCGCCGGGCATCGTGGCCGTCCAGCGCGCGGGCGTCGGCGTAGGGCACCAGGTGGTGGCTGTGCAGGATGTCGGTGACTTCGGGGCTCTGCGCGAAGGCCATGAACTGGCCGATTTCCTTTGCCTTGGGCGTGTCGCCCTGCTTCGCCTGCGGCCGCGTGACCAGGTACAGCGGGGTGTACAGCGGGTAGCTGCCGTCGGCCACGTTGGCCACGCTGGGCTGTTTGCCGTCGATCTCGAGCATCTTCAGTCTGCTCTTGCCGTGCGCGTTCGACAGCGTGGACACGGCCAGGCTCTGCGGGTCCAGGGACACGGCCTTCTGCAGCGCGCTCACGGTCAGGTACAGGCGCGGGGCGGCGACCGGCTGGTTGCCGCGGCCGAACAGCAGCCGGCGCAGGCTGAATTCGATGCCGTCGGTGGGACTGGCCACGGCATACACGTGGATCGGCGCATTCTCGCCGCCGACCTGGCTCCAGTTGGTGATCTTGCCGTAGTAGATGTCGTGCAGTTGCTTGAGCGTGAGGCCGTCCGCCGGGTTGCGCGAGTTGGTGATGATGGCCAGCGCGTCCCAGGCGACCGGCGTGAACACGAGATCGGCCTCGTTGGCACGGTGGGGCGCGCGGCCGCGCACGCTGCCGGCGATGTCGGCCGAGCCGTTGGCCACGGCGTCGATGCCCGACACGGTGTTGAACGGCTGCAGCGTGATGCGCGGGTGCCCCGCCTTGTGCCAGGCCCTGGCCATGCCGTTGACGAAATTGTTGGCGGTGGTGATGTCGCCGCGCCACACCAGCGTGGGCGGGTCGGCGAAGGCGGCGAAGGCGGTGAGTGTCAGGGCGGCGGCAAGCAGATGACGGAAGTGCAGTTTCATGGGTGTCCGGGTACGCGATGAAAGGCTGGCGAACATGTCGCCAGCCGTGATTATGACGTCGCCGGCCCGGGCTTGCCTGCCTACCGCGTCACGTACTGTTCAGACTCGTCGCACGCAACGTGACCGCGGTCACGTCGTGCCGGGCAGCCCCGGGTCAGTGCAGCAGCAGATAGTACTGGCGCTGCTGGCGCACGATGACCAGCATCAGCTGGCGCGGCGGCTGGCCGGCCAGCACGGCTTTCAGGGCGGCCAGGTTGGGGGTGCGACGCTGGTTGGCGCCGATGATGATGTCGCCCTCGCGCAGGCCGTTGCGGGCGGCGCGGCTGCCCCGGTCGACGGCGTCGACGACCACGCCGCCGATCGCGTGCCTGGCCTCGGCGGACGAGGAGTCGCGCAGGGCGGCCCCGCTCAGGCGCGGGTCGATGTCGCCGCCGTCGGCGCGGGCCAGGGTTTCCCTGGCCATCCGCATGTCCAGGGTGCGGGGCCGGCCGTCGTGGAGCACGGTCAGCGTCACCGCGCTGCCGACCGGCAGCAGGCCCTCGGCATTGTGCAGGTCGCGGGGCGTGTCCACTTCGGTGTCGTTGATGGCCGTGACCAGGTCGCCCGGCACGATGCCGGCCTTGTCCGCCGGCGAGCCGGTTTCGACGTCGGTCACCACGGCGCCGTCGGCGGCCTCCACGCCCAGCGCGCGCGCCAGCCTCGGGGTCAGCTTCTGCACGTGCAGGCCCAGGCTGCCGCGGCGCACCTTGCCGTAGGCGAGCAACTGCCGCATCACCCTGGCGGCAAGGTCGGAGGGAATCGCGAAACCGATGCCGGCGTTGGCGCCGGAAGGCGAGAAGATCATCGAGTTGATGCCGATCAGCTCGCCGTGCATGTTGACCAGCGCGCCGCCGGAGTTGCCGGGGTTGATGGCCGCGTCGGTCTGGATGAAGTTCTGGTAGGTGTCGCCCAGCCCGGTGCGGCCCAGCGCCGAGACGATGCCGTAGGTGACGCTCTGGCCCAGTCCGAACGGGTTGCCCACGGCGGCCACGAAGTCGCCCACGTGGATCTTCGTCGAGTCGGCCAGCGGCAGCTGCGTGAGGTGGTCGGCCGAAATCTTCAGGACCGCGATGTCGGTGTCGGGGTCGGCGCCGACCAGGGTGGCCTTGAA
Organism: uncultured Rhodanobacteraceae bacterium; assembly: GCA_964496295.1. GTDB lineage: Bacteria > Pseudomonadota > Gammaproteobacteria > Xanthomonadales > Rhodanobacteraceae > Oleiagrimonas. The sequence continues at coordinate 2,996 of CAZBZD010000153.1, forward strand.
GCTGCGCCCGTCGTGCAGCGTCACCTTGATCGAGTCGGCGCCGCTGACCACGTGGTTGTTGGTCAGGATGTAGCCCTTGGCGGCATCGACGATCACGCCCGAGCCCAGGCTCTGCTCGATGCGCTCGCGCGGGATGCCGCCGCCGAAGAAGCGGCGGAACACCGGGTCGTTGAAAAACGGGTTGCGCACGCGCACGTGGGTGGTCGAGGAGATGTTCACCACCGCCGGCGTGACCCGTTCGAGCATCGGCGCCAGCGACGTCATCGGCCGGCCGTCGACGACCGGCGGCGGCGTGGCGTGGGCTTGCAGCGGCAGCAGCGGCAGCAGTCCGGCCAGGATCCATGCCGGAAACAGCAGCAGACGACGGCGGCATCGGCGGGGGCGTGCGTGCATGGTGGCGACTCCTTGAGCGTGGATTCCGGACAGCTTGGACAGGCGCCGGCCATGTCCGGTTCAGCCGCCGGCGACGCCGGCGAGCATACTGCAACGGGACGAACGGGCCCCGGAACCGGCCGATTTCGCGGCCCTCGGCCGGCCTTTGACTTCGGGCGTGGGCGGAGTTACCTTGGAGTGGCTGCCGGGCACAATATCTTGTGTGTGGCGGACCACAGTTTCACAAGTCATGGGGTTGGACGACGGGCCGATTCAGGGGTGGCCCGGCGTCTCCGGAGGTGGCCATGGGTCCTCGTCATCCGTCATTCGTCGTCATCGCAAGCGATGTGGCGGCTGTCGCGACCCCGGTTTCCGGCTCCGGACGCCCGCGGGGTGCCGGCGACGCACCCGGACCCTGCCGCATACGAAAAGAAATCGAAGGATACCGATGAGCACTGCACGCAAGAGCGCCTTGAACCACGATGCGGCGGACATTCCGCTGCAGCCCGCCTCGCACGACATCTGGGACAAGAAATACCGGCTCAAGACCAAGCAGGGCGAGCCGGTGGACGTCAGCGTGGACGACACCTGGAAGCGCGTGGCGCGCGCGCTGGCCGACGTCGAGGCCACGCCCGAGCTCAAGGACAAATGGTACGAGCGCTTCGTGTGGGCGCTGCGCCGCGGCGCCATTCCCGCCGGCCGCATCACCTCCAACGCCGGCGCGCAGGCGCACAAGCCCAAGACCAGCACCATCAACTGCACCGTGTCGGGCACCATCCACGATTCCATGGACGACATCCTGGAAAAGGTCCACCAGGCCGGTCTCACGCTCAAGGCCGGCTGTGGCATCGGCTACGAGTTTTCCACCCTGCGCCCGCGCGGCGCCTACGTCTCCGGTGCCGGCGCCTACACTTCCGGCCCGCTGTCGTTCATGGACATCTACGACAAGATGTGTTTCACGGTGAGTTCCGCCGGCGGCCGCCGCGGCGCGCAGATGGGCACCTTCGACGTGCGCCATCCGGACGTGCGCGAATTCATCCGCGCCAAGCGCGAAAACGGCCGCCTGCGCCAGTTCAACCTGAGCCTGCTGATCACCGACGGCTTCATGCAGGCCGTGGAAGCCGACGCCGACTGGCCGCTGGTGTTCCCGGTGCACGTCAAGGAAAAGGACGAGGTCGATCTTGCCGACGAAAGCCAGGTGATCTGGCGCGAATGGCCCACGCACGAGAACTACGTCGCCCGCGAGGACGGCCTGGTGGCGTGCAAGATCTACGGCCACGTCCGCGCGCGGCACCTGTGGGACATGATCATGACCT
>CAZBZD010000154.1:0-4677 GCA_964496295.1 uncultured Rhodanobacteraceae bacterium
GGCCAGGCACAGCGTGGCCAGCAGGTCGTCGGCGCGGCCCTGCGCCAGGCGCGCGATCAGATCCGCCGAAGCCGGCGCCACCAGGATCTCGTCGGCCCAGCGCGCCAGCTCGATGTGGCCCATGCCCATGGCCGCCCCGGCATCCCACAGGCTGGTGTGCACCGGTTGCCCGGACAGCGCCTGGAACGTGGCGGCGCCGACGAAGCGGGTGGCGTTTTCGGTCATCACCACGCGCACTTCGGCGCCGGCGTCGCGCAGGCGCCGCACCAGCTCGCACGCCTTGTAGGCGGCGATGCCGGCGGACACGCCCAGCAGGATGTGACGTTGGTGGAGACTCATGTCGGCACGCTCTGACCCCTGAACGGGCATCTAGCTTACCGGATTCGTGGCACCGGGCCGCTGTTTTTCCGCACGCTCGCATCGCACGCTGGAGCGATGAGCATCCAGCACTGGCCCGCCAACGAGCGCCCGCGCGAAAAACTGCTTGCCCGCGGCAGCACCGCCCTGTCCGACGCCGAACTGCTGGCCGTGCTGCTGGGCAGCGGCACGCGCGGCAAGGATGCCGTGGCGATGGGCCGCGAACTGCTGGCCGCGGCCGGCGGCGTGGCGGCGCTGCTGGGCATGACGCAGCCGCCGCGCGTGGGCGGCCTCGGGCCGGCCAAGCGCGCGCGCCTCATGGCTTCGCTGGAACTGGCGCGGCGTGCCCTGGGCGAGGAACTGGTGCACGGCCCGGCGCTGGCCAGCCCCGACGACAGCGGCGCGTTCCTGCGCGCGCGCCTGCGTCACCTGCCCTACGAAGTGTTCGCCTGCCTGTACCTGGACAACCGCCATCGCGTGCTGGATTTCGAGGAACTGTTCCGCGGCACCATCGACGGCGCCAGCGTGCACCCGCGCGAAGTCGTGCGCGCCTGCCTCGAACACAACGCGGCCGCGGTGATCTTCGCCCACAACCATCCCTCCGGCGTGGCCGAGCCCAGCCGCGCCGACCGCGACATCACCCGCACCCTGCGCGAGGCGCTGCAACTGGTCGGCGTGCGCGTGCTGGATCACCTGGTGGTGGGCACGGGCGCGCCGGTCTCGATGGCCGCACGCGGCCTGATCTGACGGCCGCGTGTCCGGGCGATGAAGTTATGCACACCGGCGCTTTCCCGCCAGTTGCGCGCTGTTTCTGCAGAGACTCGGAAAGCATGCACCACAACATCATGTTTTCACTTGATTTAATTTCGTAAACCCGGAATAACACTTCGATGTCCGCCGTCGGACTCGATACCACCCCGGGCTTGCCCACAGAGTTATCCACAGGGTTGCCCCCATTCCCGCGAATGCCGCTTGCCTGCTAGGATTGCCGGTCCCGAGACCTGAATCCATCACGCCGTGAAACAGTCGTTGCACGCCCTGGTGCTGGCAGCCTTCGATGCCCTGCGCCAACAACAAGCCCTGCCCGCCGACCTCGACGCCCCCGATTTCGTGATCGAGCGCACGCGTTCGCGCGAGCATGGCGACTTCGCCTGCAACCTGGCCATGCTGCTGGCGCGCGCGGCGCGCAGCAAGCCGCGCGACGTGGCCGGGAAGCTGGTCGCGGCCCTGCCCGCCAGCCCGCTGCTGCGCAAGGTCGAAGTGGCCGGTCCCGGCTTCATCAATTTCTTCCTCGGCGACGACGCCTGGCACGCCGAGCTCAAGCGCATCCTCGACGAAGGCGCCGGTTACGGCCGCGGCACGAGCGGCGCGGGGCACGTCGTGGGCGTCGAGTTCGTCTCGGCCAATCCCACCGGGCCATTGCACGTCGGCCACGGCCGCGGCGCGGCCATCGGCGATTGCGTCAGCCGCCTGCTGGAAGCGACCGGCTGGGACGTCAAGCGCGAGTTCTACTACAACGACGCCGGCGCGCAGATCCGCAACCTGGCCGTCTCGGTGCAGGCGCGCGCGCGCGGGATCACGCCGGACGACGACGCCTGGCCCGAAGGCGGCTACCGCGGCGACTACATCGCCGAAGTGGCGCGCGCCTTCCTCGATCGCGCCAGCGTGGCGGCCGACGACCGCGAGGTCACCGCCAGCGGCGACGTCGAGGACCTGGATTCGATCCGCGATTTCGCCGTGGCCTGGCTGCGCCGCGAACAGGACGCCGACCTCAAGGCCTTCGGCGTGGCCTTCGACGTGTACTTCCTGGAATCGTCGCTGTATGCCGACGGCAAGGTGGAAGAGACCGTGCGCGAGCTGGTGGCGCACGGCCACACCTACGAGGAAGGCGGCGCGCTGTGGCTGAGGACCACCGACTTCGGCGACGACAAGGACCGAGTCATGCGCAAGTCCGACGGCACCTACACGTATTTCGTGCCGGACGTGGCCTACCACCTCTCCAAGTGGCAGCGCGGCTACGAGCGCGCCATCACCGAGCTGGGTTCGGACCACCACGGTTCGCTGGCGCGCGTGAAGGCCGGCCTGCAGGCGCTGGATGCCGGCATTCCCGCCGGCTATCCCGACTACGTGCTGCACCAGATGGTCACGGTGATGCGTGGCGGCGAGGAAGTGAAGATCTCCAAGCGCGCCGGCAGCTACGTCACCCTGCGCGACCTCATCGACGAGGTCGGTCGCGACGCCACGCGCTATTTCCTGATCTCGCGCAAGGGCGACTCGCAGCTCACCTTCGACATCGACCTGGCGCGCTCGCAGTCCAACGACAACCCGGTGTACTACATCCAGTACGCCCACGCGCGCGTGTGCAGCGTGCTGCGCCAGTGCGAGGAAAAAGGCCATGCCTTCGACCTCGCCCACGGCCTGGAAAATCTCGCGCACCTGGCCAGCGAACACGAACAGGTGCTGATGATCGAGCTGTCGCGCTATCCTGAAATCGTGGAAGCGGCCGCCGCCAACCTGGAACCGCATCTGCTGGCGACCTGGCTGCGCGACCTGGCGCAGGCGTTCCACGCCTACTACAACTCCGAGCAGTTCCTGGTCGAGGACGCCGCGCTGCGCGACGCGCGCCTGGCCCTGGTGGTCGCCACGCGCCAAGTGTTGAACAATGGGCTGGAACTGCTGGGGCTGACCGCCCCGGAACGCATGTAGCAATATCTTTTTGCAACAGTTCCTTTTGAACAGTCCGCCAAGGATGGCGGTTTGATCTTTGCCGTCACGGAGGACGGCCTTCGACAAAGAGGCAAGTCAATGGCACGCAAGGGCAGGCAAGCGGTACGCAGCGGCGGATGGCCGGCATGGTTGCTGGTGCTGATCGGCATCATCGTGGGCGCCATCGCGATGGGCATCGTCAACCACAACGGCCACATGCCCATCTCGCGCAGCGACAGCACGCCGCAACCGAACCCGCAATCGGCCGAATCCAGCGACGGCGCCGGCATCGCCGCCAGGGAAGAGTCGCGGCAGCCGCGCTACGACTTCTACTCCGTGCTGCCGGAGAAGGATGTCGTGATCCCCGACGCGCAGATCGACGCCCAGGTCAAGGCCGAACAGCAGGCCCGGCAGCAGGCCGGCACCACGACGGACCAGGGCAGCGCGGCCGCCGGCGGCAACCAGGCCACGGCAACCGCCGATACCGGCAATCGCTACCTGCTGCAAGTCGGATCCTTCCCCAACGCCAGCGACGCCGAAGCGTTGAAGGCCAGGCTTGCGCTGCAGGGCTTCCGCGCCGAGATCCAGCCGGTCACCATCAACGGCAAGACCTGGAATCGCGTGCGTCTCGGACCCTACACCAGTGCCAGCGCGCTGGAGACGGCCAAGAACAAGCTCGAGTCCGCCGGCATCCACGCCATCGCGCTGAAGGAACATTGAGCATCACCGCCCGACGCCCACGCACATGACCGACAAGACCGCCCTCGTTACCGGCGCCACCGCCGGCTTCGGCGCCGCCATGGCGGAAACCTTCGTGCGCGGCGGCTGGCGCGTGGTCGCCTGCGGACGCCGCGCCGACCGCCTCGAGGCGCTGGCCGGACGGCTGGGCCGCGACAAGGTCCACGTCGCCGCCTTCGACATCCGCGACGCCGACGCCATGCAGGCCGCGCTCGACGCCCTGCCCGCGGCATTCGCCGGCATCGACCTGCTGGTCAACAACGCCGGCCTCGCGCTGGGCACGGCAGCGGCGCCCGAAAGCGACCTGGCACAGTGGCGGCAGATGATCGACACCAACGTCACCGCGCTGGCCACGCTGACGCACAAGCTGCTGCCGAAGCTGGTCGAACGGCGCGGCGCGATCGTCAACATCAGCTCCATTTCCGGCACTTATCCCTACAAGGGTGGCAACGTCTACGGCGCCACCAAGGCCTTCGTCACCCAGTTCTCGCTGAACCTGCGCACCGACCTGCACGGCAGCGGCGTGCGCGTGACCAGCGTGGAACCGGGCATGGCCGAGACCGAATTCACCCTGGTCCGCACCGGCGGCGACCAGGCCGTCTCGGACACGCTCTACACCGGCGCCCACCCGATCACCGCCCAGGACATCGCCGACACCGTCTGGTGGATCGCCAACCTGCCGCCGCACCTCAACGTCAACCGCATCGAGGTGATGCCGGTCAGCCAGTCGGCGGCCGGGTTGCAGGTTTATCGCGGCGCTTGATATACGCGGCGGGTTTGTTTGCCGCCGTGCGGCGGCGGTATCGCGCCCTGCGGGCGCTCGTTCATTTTCTTTGCTTGCTGTACGGACCGGACACATAGGTGACAGGTGTGCGG
>CAZBZD010000155.1:0-4650 GCA_964496295.1 uncultured Rhodanobacteraceae bacterium
AGTCGGCCGCGAACGGCGGCGGCACGAACACCACCGAGGCGTTGGCGCCGGTGGCTTCCACGCCTTCGTGCACGGAGTTGAACACGGGACGGTCCAGGTGCTTCTGGCCGCCCTTTCCGGGGACCACGCCGCCGACGATCTCGGTGCCGTAGTCGATCGCCTGCTCGGCGTGGAAGGTGCCCTGCTGGCCGGTGAAGCCCTGCACCAGCACCTTGGTGTCTTTGTTTACCAAAACGCTCATTAGTGTTGCCTTTCGATGGTCGGTTGGGTAGGAGCGCGCCTGCGCGCGATCACGGCCGCGTACAGGCGAATGATCGCCTGCAGGCAGGCTCCTACGCGGCGGCGGCGACGGCCTTCCGGGCCGCGTCGTTGAGGTCGTCGGCCGGGGTGATCTTCAGGCCCGAATTGGCCAGCAGCTCGCGGCCCTTCTCGACGTTGGTGCCCTGCAGACGCACCACGACGGGAATTTCCAGCCCCACTTCCTTGACCGCGGCGATGATGCCCTCGGCGATCAGGTCGCAGCGCACGATGCCGCCGAAGATGTTGACCAGGATGCACTTGACCTTGTCGGACGACAGAATCAGCTTGAACGCCTCGGTCACGCGCTCCTTGGTGGCGCCGCCGCCGACGTCGAGGAAGTTGGCCGGCTCGCCGCCCGCCAGCTTGATCACGTCCATGGTGGCCATGGCCAGGCCGGCGCCGTTGACCATGCAGCCGATGTTGCCGTCCATGGTCACGTAGTTGAGGCTGTTCTGCTGCGCCTTGGCCTCGGCCGCGTCCTCCTGGGTCAGGTCGCGCATGGCGGCCAGATCCGGGTGGCGGAACTCGGCGTTGTCGTCGGAGTTGACCTTGCCGTCCAGCGCGGCCAGCGAGCCGTCTTCGAGTACGGCCAGCGGGTTCAGCTCGACCAGCGACAGGTCCTTCTCGTTGAACAGCTTGTACAGGCCCAGCATGATCTTCGTCAGCTGGCGCACCTGCTTGGCGTCCAGGCCCATGGCAAAACCGACCTGGCGGCACTGGTAGGGCTGCAGGCCCTCGACGAAATCCACCTCGACGGTGTGGATGTCCTCGGGCGTCTCGCGCGCGACCTGCTCGATGTCCACGCCGCCGTGCTGCGAGGCGATGAACGACACGCAACGGTTGTCGCGGTCGACCAGCACCGACAGGTACAGCTCGCGGGCGATGTCGGTGGCGTCGGTGACCAGCACCATGTTCACCGGCAGCGCGCGGCCGGCCGACTGGTAGGTCTCGATGCGGGTGCCCAGCATGCCCTTGGCGGCATCGCGGACCTTGTCCAGGCTGTCGCAGAACTTCACGCCGCCGGCCTTGCCGCGGCCGCCGGCGTGGATCTGCGCCTTGACCATCCATTGCTTGCCGCCCAGCTCCTTGGCGGCGTCGACCGCCGCTTCGGCACTGGTGGCCACCTTGCCCGGCGGTACGGTCACGCCGTACTGCGCGAACAGTTCTTTTGCCTGATATTCGTGGAAATTCATTCGCTACCTCGGCGACACGGGAAACTGGCGCTCGCACGTCGCGCAAATCGCACGGCACGACGGCGGCGGGGAATGCGCGCGGACGGTCAACAACGACGTGGATCCGGCCAGAACCGCGCGACAAGGCCCGCCATTGTCTCGCATGCGCCCGTGGATGAAAAGTGGAGCCGCCCCGCGCGTGCCCGCCGCGCGGCGTCTATACTTGCCCGCAGGACGAGCAAATCCGGAGCAGAGGGGGCTTGCGCACCGTGTCAAACACCGCATCCAGGGCATCCGGCCGCGATGTCGTCAATGCCGGCACCCGCCGCGAGCTGTATTTCCTGCACGGCTTCCGCGTGGTGCAGGCGCTGATCTACGCCGTGCTGGCGTTCACGCCCTCGCAGATGCACCTGCTGATCCTGTCGCAGCCCCTGTTCGCGCGCGGCGTCGCCCTGGCCTACCTGGTGTTCGCCCTGTTCATGCTGCACCGCACGCCGACCTGGACCCTGCGCCCGGTCAGCGGCGTGACGATGGGCATCTGCGTGGACGTGACCGCGGCCATCCTGGCCATCGCCACCATGGAAAACGCGCGCATCGGCATCGCCATGATGCTGCTGGTCAACATCGGCATCAGCGCGCTGATCCTGCCCCTGCGCATGGCGCTGTTCTTTGCCGCCCTGGCCACCCTGGGCGTCCTCGGCCGCGCCTTTTTCGCCCCCTCGCAGTCCGGCGTGCTGGACAACAACCTGCTGGAGGCGGGCCTGTTCGGCCTGGCCTATTTCGCCGTCACCGTGCTGTGCTACCTGCTGGGGCGGCAGATCCGCACCGCCGAGGCACTGGCCGAGCGGCGCGGCCTGGACGTGGCCAACCTGTCGCAGGTCAACGAGCTGATCATCCGGCGCATGAAGACCGGCGTGCTGCTGGTGGACGACGCCAACCACGTGCACCAGCTCAACGAGTCGGCCTGGCTGCTGCTGGGCAGCCCGCCCGTCGAAAGGCGCGACCTGGGCACGCTGGCGCCGGAGCTGTCGCGCCGTCTCTACCACTGGCGGCATTACGACAAGCTGGACGAAAGCGCGGTGGCGCTGGCCGAGGGCGTGCCCGAGGTGATCCCGCGCTTCACCCGGCTGGCCGCCAACGACGATTCCAACGTGCTGATCTTCCTCGACGACACCTCGCTGGTGTCGCGCCGCGCCGAGCAGCTCACGCTGGCCTCGCTGGGCCGCCTGTCGGCCTCGATCGCGCACGAGATCCGCAACCCGCTGGCGGCCATCCGCTATTCGGCGCAATTGCTGGCCGAGTCCGACAAGATGCCGGACACCGACGCGCGCATGGTGGAAATCATCAACAACCACTGCGGGCGCATGAACGAGATCATCGAGAACATCCTGCAGTTGTCGCGGCGCGAACGCTCGCGCCCGGAAACGCTCGACCTCAACGCCTGGGCGCTGCGCTTCATCGAGGAATACCGCGAAAGCAACGACATCGGCCAGGACTCGCTGCGCGCCATCGTGCAGCCGAAGGCGGTGGAGGCCGTCGCCGATCCGCAACACCTGTACCAGGTGATCTGGAACCTGGTGCAGAACGCCCTGCGCTACGGCCGCCTGCCCGGCGAACCGGCGCGGGTGATGCTGATCGCCCGCCTGGCCAGCGACGTCGGCCCGCCGCTGCTGGAAGTGGCCGACCGCGGCCCCGGCATCCCGCAGAAGGTGGCGGCGCAGATCTTCGAGCCGTTCTACACCACCCACGAATACGGCACCGGCCTGGGCCTGTACCTGGCCCGGCAGATGTGCGAAGCCAACCAGGCGCAGCTCGAATACGTGCCCGTGGCCGGCGGCGGCAGCTGCTTCCGCATCACGCTGGCCGCGACCGCGCGCGGCCCCGTCGCGGCCCCGGCATGACGCCCGCGCCCGGCCTTTCCCCCGCCAAATCAATGTCGTGGCAACTATCCGGGAGTTTGCCAAGCGCCCCGGTCGCGCTACCCTATGCAGTATCGGACTGGGGGGATACGGTCGACATAGGGGCACCATGAGTACACAAAGCGTTCTGGTCGTCGACGACGAGCGCGACATCCGCGAGCTGCTGACGATCACGTTGGGACGCATGAACCTGGAGGTGGACACCGCCGCCAGCGTCGGCGACGCCCGCAAGATGCTGGCCGAACGCTCCTGGGATCTGTGCTTCACCGACATGCGGCTGCCTGACGGCTCCGGCCAGGAACTGGTCGAGCTGATCGCCGAGGAGTACCCCGACATGCCGGTGGCCATGATCACCGCCTACGGCAACGTCGACGCGGCGGTCAACGCGCTCAAGGCCGGCGCCTTCGACTTCGTCTCCAAGCCGGTGGACATCAAGATCCTGCGCCAGCTGGTGCAGACCGCGCTGAAACTGGCCGGCAACAACCGGGCCGCGGCCGATCGCGGCGCGGCGGAGGCCGATGCCGCCGCCCCGGCGCCGTCGCGCCAGGCGGACGGCCGGCTGATCGGCCAGTCCGCGCCCATGCAGCAGGTGCGCGCGACCATCGCCAAGCTGGCACGCAACCAGGCGCCGGTGTACATCAGCGGCGAATCCGGCGTCGGCAAGGAACTGGTCGCCCGGCTCATCCACGAGCAGGGCCCGCGCGCGAGCGGCCCGTTCGTGCCGGTCAACTGCGGCGCCATCCCCACCGAACTGATGGAAAGCGAGTTCTTCGGCCATCGCAAGGGCAGCTTCACCGGGGCCCACGCCGACAAGGAGGGCCTGTTCCAGACCGCCAACGGCGGCACGCTGTTCCTGGACGAGGTGGCCGAACTGCCGCTGCACATGCAGGTCAAGCTGCTGCGCGTGATCCAGGAAAAGGCCGTGCGTCCCATCGGCGGACGCGGCGAGGTCCCCGTCGACGTGCGCATCCTCTCGGCCACGCACAAGAACCTGGCGGAGCTGGTCGAGCAGGGCGAGTTCCGCCAGGACCTGTTCTACCGCATCAATGTCATCGAGCTGCACGTCCCGCCGCTGCGCGACCGCGGCGAGGACGTGCAGCCGCTGGTGGAATTCATGCTCGGGCGGCTGGCCGCCGACAACGGCGCCGAACCGGCCAGCCTGTCCGCCGAGGCCATGCAGGCCCTGGCCGACTACCCCTTCCCCGGCAACGTGCGCGAGCTGGAAAACATCCTCGAACGCGCCATGGCCATGTGCGACG